>CALMQD010000267.1 GCA_937871415.1 uncultured Phycisphaerales bacterium
AAGCACCAGCGCGACAGCGCGCGCGGCCGCGTCGTGGCCCGCTTGCTGGTCTGGCCGCAGGCCGCGGGGCGATGGAAGCGGTTCTGCCTCGAGTACCGGGAGTGGTTCGCGAAGTTCGTGCAGAGGCTCGACGAGCAGCCGTCGCAGGGCGTGCTCGCCGCGGTGCAGCAGAGCATGACCGGAGCGGGAGCGGCGCCGACGGTCCGCACCCGGCGCGACCTGTACCAGCTCGACCCGGAACTGGCCAAGGCGCTCGACGTGCTGCGGCGGGCGGGCGTGACGAACGCGGTTCGGGGGGCCGGCCCCGCGGGCGAGCCCGTCACGCCGTGGGCCATGGCCGGCGTCAGCGAGAGCATGGACCTGATCACGCTCGCCAACGAGCCCACGCAGGAGGCCAAGCAGGACGCGTCGATCGTCGCGACCGAACGCATGCAGGACGTCATGGCCCAGGTGCGCGAAGCCGTGATGGGCTGGAAAGGGCCCGATGTTCTCAGGCAGGGCGCGGCGGAACTCAACACCCTGGGCTGGACGCGCGCCGGCAAGTACCTGGAGAGCCTCGCCGGGAGACTCGGCTCGCAGGGGGACAGCGCAAGCAACCTCAGCGCCGACGTCGCCGGCGACATCGACGCGATGGTCGCGGTGCGACCGCGGCTCGAGAGCATTCTCCGGCGCTGGGGCAACATCCGGGCGTCGATCGACAAGTTCAAGGACGTCGAGGACCCGGTCCTCGCCCGGCTCGAACCCAACGCCGCAAGGCTCGTGACGGACATGGACGGCGACGCGGGGCGCGCAACCGACCTGGCGCGTCTGGACCAGCAGCTCGCGTCGATCGAGACGCTGGCGGCTTCGCTGGCGGAGTTCGCGGGCCCCGGCGGTGCGTGGGGCGGCGTCGACGTGGACGCCTTCCGGGAGAGCCCCGAGTTCGGCGCGATGACGCGCGAGACGCGGGTGTCGCCCAAACTCTTCGAGGACTGGCTGACCACCGCCCGCAAGTTCCCCAGCCTCGACCCGGCGCTCGACCCGCGCCGCGCCTGGGGAGTCGAGGAAGCGCTCGCCGCGATCGACGCGCTCAAGCAGGAGTTCGCCGTCGAGCCCCTCGAGCAGCCCGTCGATGACGCCACCGCGCAGAGAATCGAGTCGCTGCGGAACGACGCCGCGGCCGCTTCGCCCCGCAAACTCTTCTGGAGCCGGCGCAACCAGGCGAAGGTCGAGAGCGAGGCGGCCCGCCTGAAGCAGTTGGCGCAGGAGTTGCGGGGCGGCCTGGAGCAACGTAAGACGGCACGACTGGCCGAAGTCGCAGCGATCGCGCAGCGTGTGCGTTCCGAACTCGCCGCACGGACCGAGGTCGTCTCGGGCTCGGCGGTGCTGGCGACTCTCTGGCAGGCCGGACGCGATGCGCTCCTCAAGGACACGCCGCAGGAGCGGTACAAGCAGTTGCAGCGCGACGCCGCGGCGCTGGAGCAGGCGATCCGTCAGATCGACGAGGTCGTGCCGCGTCCCGTGACCAAGGATGAACTCGATCGGCTGATCCGCGAAGCCGGGGGCGGCGGCGGCGGCGATGGTGCCGGGGGCGGGGGTGCGTGGGCGCAAGCGCTCGCGGACGCCACGATCGCGGAGCGGGACCGCGTGCTCGGGGGCGTCGTCGGCCAAACGCCGGCGAAGGCCGACGCGCTGGCGGCGCTCAAGCCCGGCGCCGAGCAGGCGGGCAAGGCGTTCACGGGCTACGCACAGTCGGTGCGGGACCTCGCGGGACAGAGCGCACGCCTCGCGGCCGGGCTCAGCGCGGGCTTCGGCGTCGCCGAGGCCGGCGGCGCGGGGTCGGGTGTGAGCATCCAGCAGGGCGCGGCGGTGATCAGGGCCCATCCGGCGATGCAGGATGCGCGGGTCGCCTCGGCGCTCGCCGGGCTCCTCGATCGCTGCACCGCGCTCGAGCAACTCGGGGGCGAGCGCAGCGTCGATCGGCTGGTCGGAGTCGTGCAGACCGCCGACGCGTCGCGCCCGGAACTGGTGATCGAGGCGTGGCGCAGGCTGGGCTCTCTGGGCGATTCCGGCGGGTTCCCGCGCACGCAGACGGAACTCGAGGCGCTCCCGTCGATGCTCGACAAGGTGCGCGGAATCCTCGCGCCGATCGCGGACCAGACGCGCCAGCGGGCGCTCGCGTCGGACCTCATCGACCGCCAGCGCGTCCGGTTGTTCACGGCGTTCGCCGCGTCGAGGCGTGAGCCCGAGGCGATGAAGAGCGCCCTGGGTCAGCGCGCCGCGCTGGGCGTACGGGCCGAAGACCTCCCCGCGACGCTGCGGTACAACGCGCTGCTCCTGGAGAGCCGGTCTCGATTCGAAGCGCCGGGCCTGGACGAGATCAGCGCCTTCGACGCCGGCGTGGACGTCGCCCAGAAGATCCGAGCGCTGGGGGCGGAGGTTGCGGGGGACCCGCGCGTGAGCGCGATGCTGGCCAAAGTCGCCGACCTGACCCGCGAGCGCCCGGACCAGGTCAAGAAGATCGACCCCAAGACCCTGGGGCCCGGCTCGATCGGCTGGTCGGCTCAGGAAGACCCGAACACGGGCCGCCTGACTTTCACCAGCCCGCCCCCGGCCAACGGGCGGGGCGCGAGCGTCACCATCGTGTTCGAGCGCGTGGAGGCCGACACGGCGCTGGGGACCGACGCGACGTACATCGCCGCGAGCGAGACCTCGCTGCGCCAGGTGCTGGGGCTGACGTCGACCCCGGAGCAGCGGCGCGAGCTCGAGAGCCTCATGCCGCTCTACGAAGAGGACGCGGGCTGGGTCGGTCCGCGCGTGTGGGAGTGGAAGCAGACGCCCGCGGGCGGGGTCTCGATCGCCGCGGGCAGCACGTGGCTCAATCCCGACGCGAACGTCACGAAGGCCGATCCCGCTTTCGCCCCCGAGATTCTCCAGCCCGGCGCCGCGAACAGCATCCGCCCCGAGAAGGGCGGCGACCCGACGCCCGACCACCCCATGCAGAAACTCGGGCCCGCGGCCGCGGCGTACGTCTCCCGCCTCGCCGGCTGTCGCCTGCCCACGAGCGCCGAGTGGCGCGCGGCGTACCAGGCGCTGGTCGTGCGCACCGGCAAGGCCGGGGCTCTGTGGAACATCCGCGACAGGACCTTCGACGTGCAGCGCGAGCACATCCTCGCCATGCAGAGCCGCGTGCAGCGCAAGGCGAGTTTCCAGTTCCCCGACATCGACATCGCCCGGATCGACCCGCAGGCGCCCACGGGTTTGCGCGCGGTCGCCAACCGCGACGTCGACGACGGCGTGCTGTACTTCGCAAAGGTCGACGAGGACAAGACCCCGGGCGTCCTGCTGCACCACATGGTCGGGAACGTGGCGGAGTTTGTTTTCGATGATGCGCCGGCGCTCGAGCTGGCGCAGATGTCCCCCAAGGGTGTCCGCACCGTGGTTGGGAGGAAGGGCGCGCCGCTGAAGGTCATCGGGGGCTCGGCGCTCTCTCCCACCACGATTCCGGTCGACACGCCC
>CALMQD010000268.1 GCA_937871415.1 uncultured Phycisphaerales bacterium
GTGCGCCGCCAACTCACTCCGCGTTCGCGCCCGGCGCCTTCTTCGCCGGACGGTACAGGCCCGGCGTCGAGCGGAACGCGATACCCACGCGGTTCCACGCGTTGATGGCCGCGATCGCCCACGTGAGGTCGGCGAGTTGGCGGTCGTCAAAGTGAGCTCGCACGTCGTGGAACTCGGCGTCGGGCGCGTGCGTCTGGCTCACGAGCGTGAGCGCCTCGGTCCACGCCAGCGCGGCCCGCTCCTTGTCGCTGTACAGCGGGCTCTCGCGCCAGGCGCTCAGGTTGTACAGGCGCTCCTCGCTCTCGCCCTCGGCGCGCGCATCCTTCCAGTGCATGTCGATGCAATATGCGCACCCGTTGATCAGCGACGCCCGCACCTTGACGAGCAGAAGCAGTTTCGTCTCTAACCCGGCGTGGAGCTGCTTCTCGAGCCCGAGCATCGTCTTGAAGACATCGGGCGAGGCGTTGTAGTAGTTCAGCCGCTGCGACATGGCGCCCTCCGGTTTCTTGGGCATCGTTGGCCCGCGGTGGGGCCCCGGAGATGAAAACCGCCTTCATTCTCGCTGCGCCCGGTGCTTTCCGGGCGGCGCCGGTTTTTCACCCGTTTGTAAACCGGTCCTTCGGGTCCGCACGTGCGCTCCCCGCCGCGCCCCGCCGAACGCGCAACCGCTCATCGCGTCATGACTTGGTCGGTCCCGCGCCCGGGAAAGATCGCGGCACACCGCATCCGGCGCAGGCTCGAACAAGGCGAATCGATGATCTCCCCGACGCCCGCGCGTTCGATCCACGCCGTTTCGTCGCGTAGTCTCGGGGCATGAACACACCCACTCAGCCGATGACCGACACCCACAAAGTCGCCAACCGCTTTTACGAACTCTGCACCGCCGGCGAGTACGACCAGGCGATGAAGGAGCTCTACGCCGACGACGCCCGGCACGTCGAGGCCATGGAGATGCCCGGCTCCCCCTACAAGCGCATCACCGAGGGCAAGCCCGCGCTGGTCAAGATGAGCGAGCACTGGCGCAAGACCACCACGGTGCACGGCGGCACCGTGAGCAAGCCGCTGGTCAACGGTGATCAGTTCGTCTGCGAGATGAGCCTCGACTGCACCTCCAGCGAGGGCCCCATGGCCGGCCAGCGCATGAAGATGAGCGAGACCTGCCTCTACACCGTCAAGAACGGCAAGATCAGCGAGGCCAAGTTCTTCTACGCCTGCGGCTGATTCCCTGCCCCCTTCCCCCTCCCCCTCTTCCCCCACTCCGCATCACTTCCTCCCACTTTCTGACACTTCGTGACACTCTGCCCCACCGGCGAATAGTCCGGTGTGTGTCGGCGGCGGGTGCGCGCGACCGACAGCCGGCGCTGGCGCGATCGACCCGGGGTGGTTAGCATCTGGGGACATGCCCAAGACCGCCGCCGAGCCCAAGCCGCGCACCCGCGGCAAATCGCCCAGCGCGCCAGCGCCGACCGTCGGCGATGCGCCGCTCAAGCCCTCGCGCACCGATGCGCCGCTCACCCCCGACCTCTCGGTCGAGCACCCGCGCCACGGGACCACCGCGCGCGTGTACATCGGCGACACGCGCGAACTGCTCCCGCGCATCGCCGAGGTGCGGCGGGGCACGCTCGATCTGGTCTTCGCCGATCCGCCGTTCAACTGGAACCGGGCGTACGACAAGTGGCGCGACAACATGCCGCGCCAGGACTACATCCAGTTCACGCACGAGTGGATCTCGCTCTGCGCCGGCGGGCTGCGCCCGGGCGGGTCGCTGTGGATCAACATCCCCGACGACACCGCCGCCGAGATCGTCGTCTTCGTCAAGAACAACCTGAAGTTCGAGATGCAGAACTGGTGCATCTGGCATTACCGCTTCGGCCAGAACACCAAGCACCGGTTCATCAACTCCAAGGTCCACGCCCTGTGGTTCACCAAGCCCGGCGGCAAGGTCGATCCGCGCACGGGCGTCGACTACACCTGGAACTTCGAGGAGATCCTCGAGCCTTCGGACCGCGCCGCGATCTACGAAGACCCGCGCACCATGAGCAAGCGCGACGGCGTCCCCGCCGGCATGCGCGTGCCCATGGACGTCTGGTACGGCAAGTACTGGGGGCGCGTGCAGGGCAACAGCAAGGAACGCCGGCACTACCACGACAACCAGTTGCCCGAGGCCTACCTCGAACGCGTCGTCCGGGCCTGCTCAAACCCCGGCGACACCGTGCTCGACCCGTTCCTGGGGAGCGGCACGACCGGCGTCGTCGCCCAAGCTCTCGGACGCCACTTCATCGGCACCGAGTTCTCGCCGGAGAACGCCCGGTTCGCGTTCGAGCGGATCCAGGCGGGCCCGGTCCGACTGGGTGAAGCCATTGGCCAGTCCACCGCGATCTTCCCGCACCGGCGCAAGACCGGGAAGCCCGGCCGGGCTTCGCGCCGCTGAGCCGCGCCCGGCGGTCCGTGCCTTCGGCGCAAGGCCGCTCCGACCGCCGCGCTGTCCACACCCTGTCCACCGATGCCTCACAGTCGCGGCGCCCGCCCGGGGGCTGGCGCTTGCCGCGGCTTGGCCGCGAGCGCGGGAACCGTCAGGGTCTCCATTTGTGAACCCCGCCTGAAGGCGATATTGTCTGGGCCCTGTGCGCCCTTCACGGCTGCTTTCCTTGTCCTCCGCCGCCACCACGTCCCGCCCCGCGGGCACTCGCGCGCCCGCCCAGGGGCGGCCGCGGAGCCCCTCGCCCTGGCGAGCCGCGGCTCTGATCGCCGCGTGCAGCGGTTGCATCGGCCTGGGCACGCTGGGCGCTTCCAACCGCGCCTGGGCCCAGCCCCTGGACAGCAACAAGGAGCAGGACCCCTCGCGCAACGGGCGCACCACGCCCCCGCCGGGCGCGGAATCCGGCCCCGCCTCGCCTGCGTCGCCGGTGGGGCCCGCGGTGCCGATCGCGCTCGACGCCCAGATTCCCTACCAGGGCCACCCGATCCGGGAAGTCCGCGTGGTGGGTGTCGCCGATGCCGACCGCACGCTCGTGACCGACCAGATCCGGGCGCGCGTGGGGGCCGCCCTCGCCGCCGAGGTCGTCCGGGCCGACGTCACGAACCTCACCCGTCTGGGGCGCTTCAAGGAGATCCTCGCCGAGGTCACGCCGATGTCCGACGGGAGCGTGGCGCTCACGTACCGCTGCTCGCCCACGCCGATCATCGACGACGTGCAGGCCGTCGGCAACCGCCAGATCACCGACAACGAGCTCTCCGGCGAGATCTCGCTGCTCAAGAACACGCCGCTGGACGAGTATCAGTTGGGCTCGGCGGCGAACCGCATCCGGCGTCTGTACCGCGAGAAGGGGTACTACAACGCGATCGTCGAGGTGAAGCAGGAGGTCGATGAGGGCAAGGTCGTCGTCGTCTTCAACATCATCGAGGGCGACCGCGTCCGCATCACCGACATCCGCTTCAAGGGCAACGACACCTTCTCGCCCCGCCAGCTCGGGCCGAGCATCAAGACCGAAACCGCCGGCCTCTTCGAGGACGGCGCGATCGACGAGGAGAAGCTCGACCAGGACGTCGCGAACCTCGTGACGTTCTACAAGGACCGCGGCTACCTCGACATCCGCGCCGATCGCCAGATCACCTTCAGCCCCAACGGCAAGGAGGCGATCGTCACGTTCCTCATCAGCGAGGGCGCGGTGTACACGCTGCGCGACGTGAAGGTCGTGAGCGAGACGCCCCCGCCGCCGCGAAAGCTCCAGAACGTCGAACCGATCGCGGACAAAGGCGGGCTCAAAGACTCCGTCGAAGCCGCGGCCGAGGAGCGACGCAACGACGCCGAGCCCCAGCGCGCCCGCTCCGTGCTCGAGAACGCGCCGACGACGGTCTTGAGCCAGGAGCAGGTCGCGGCGCTGATGTCGATCAAGCCCGGCGACGTGTACAGCCTCGACAAGATCCGCAAGTCGCTCGACGAGGTGCGCAACGCGTACCTGCGGATGGGCTATGTCGACGCGCGGATCCAGCGCATCGAACTGCGCGACGAGACCAAGCCGCAGGTCGACCTGCTGCTGGTCATCGGCGAGGGCCGGCAGTACAAGACGGGCCTGATCTCGGTCTCGGGCAACGACATCACCCAGCGCCGCGTGATCCTGCGAGAGCTGGACAACATCCGCCCCGACCGCCCGCTCAACCTGAGCACGGTGCGCCGGGACGAGAAGACGCAGACCGAGGCCGAGCGCCGCCTCGAGGAGACCCGCCTCTTCGAGCCCGGCTCGGTGAAGATCACGCTCCAGCCCGAGCGCCCCGAGTCGCCCGGGTACCGCGACGTGCTCGTCGAGATCAAGGAGACCAACACCGGCTCCTTCAACTTCGGCGCGGCGCTCTCGTCGGACTCGGGCGTGACCGGCATCGTCTCGCTGAACCAGAAGAACTTCGACATCACCGATACGCCCGACTCCCTGAGCGAACTGCTCGCGGGGCGCGCCTTCCGCGGCGCGGGCCAGGTCTTCAACATCTCCCTCTCCCCCGGCACCGAGCTGCAGACCTACTCCATCTCGCTCACCGACCCGTCCCTGTTCGACACCGACTACACCGGGTCCATCGGCGGCTCGTTCCGCCAGCGCGAGTACGACGAGTACGACGAGGACCGGCTCTCCGGACGCATCTCCTTCGGCCGCCGCTTCGGCGAGCGCTGGGGCGGCAACATCTTCACCCGCTTCGAGAACGTCGACATCTCCGGCATCGAGCCCTTCTCGCCGGTCGACCTCTTCGCCGTCGAGGGCGACAGCGTCATCACCGGGCTGGGCGTCAACCTCGTCCGGAGCACCGTCGATTCCCGCTTCCGCCCCACCGAGGGCTCGCGCATCGAGCTCGGCGCCGAGCGCATCGGCATCCTCGGGGGCGACTTCGACTTCACCAAGCTCAACGCCGAGTACCAGGTCTACTTCCCGATCCACGAGGACTTCCTCGGGCGCAAGACCGTCATGAGCCTCAAGTCCAGCGCCCAGTACATCCCCGAGGGCCAGGACGACGCGCCCATCTTCGAGCGCTACTACCTCGGCGGCTCGAGTTTCCGCGGCTTCCGGTTCCGCACCATCAGCCCCAAGGGCATCCAGAACGACACCGGCCTGCTCGGCGAAGAGCCCGTCGGCGGCGCATGGTCCTTCTTCCTCGGCACCGAGATCGAGCAGCCCGTCTTCAAGGACTTCATCAGCGTCGTCGGCTTCATCGACTCCGGCACCGTCACCGAGGACATCGGCTTCGACGATTACCGCGTCTCCGCCGGCGTCGGCATGCGCTTCCGCATCCCCGCGCTGGGCCCCGCGCCCCTCGCCTTCGATTTCGGCTTCCCGATCATCAAGCACACCGGCGACCGCGAGCGCGTCTTCAGTTTCACCATCGACCTGCCCTTCTGATCGCCGCCGCGGCGTTTATCCCTTCCGACAAGCCCGGCGGGCCTGCGCCGCGGGCCGCGATGCCCGGCGCGCCCTTCTCACGGGTCGGCGCCGGGGTAAACTGAACCGCACGCGCCGGGCGATCATCCGCCGCGCGCCCCCCTCGCACGTCACGCGAACCGATCACGGAGGAGCGGCCCTTGGCCAAGCCCGGCGGACAGGACGTCAAGGCCGACACGCCCACCCCGGCGCCCGCGGCGCCGCACCCCAACACGGTCGCCGGCAAGGGGTTCGTGCACCTGCACCTGCACAGCGAGTACTCGCTGCTCGACGGCGGCAACCGCCTCGACAAGCTCGTCGCGCGCGTGAAGGAACTCGGCATGCACGCGGTCGCCGTGACCGACCACGGCAACCTCTTCGGAGCCGCGAGTTTCTTCCAGACCGCGCAGATCGCGGGGATCCAGCCGATCCTCGGGGTCGAGGCCTACGTCACCCCGCCCGACCGCAACCGGCACGACCGCACGTTCACCGGCGCCTCCGACGGGGGCTACCACCTGGTGCTGCTCGCGGCGGACCAGCGCGGCTGGGACAACCTGGTCTACCTCTGCTCCGAGGCGTACCTCACGGGCTTCTACTTCAAGCCGCGGATCGACCGCGCGCTCCTCGAAAAGCACGCCGAGGGCCTGATCGCGATCAACGGGCACCTGGGCAGCGAGATCGGCGAGCACCTGCTGGCGTTCGAAACCACCGGCGACCCGAAGCACTGGGAGCGCGCGCTCGAGAGCGCGCAGTGGCACAAGAAGGTCTTCGACGGGTGCGACGACCCGGGGAAGAGCCGCATCTTCCTCGAGATGCAGCACCACATCCTCGAGCAGGTGAGCATCAACAAGCACGTGGTGCGCCTCGCGAAAGAGACCGGCCTGCCGCTGGTCTGCGACAACGACTCGCACTTCCTCAAGCGCGAGGACCACGACGCGCACGACACGCTCATCTGCATCTCGATGGCGAAGGTCAAGAACGACCCGCAGCGCCTGCGCTATCCCGAGGAGCTCTACGTCAAGAGCCCGCAGGAAATGCGGACGCTCTTCCACCGCGAGTACGGCGGCGAAGAGGGCGACGTCGGGCGTGTCGCGTGCGACAACACCCTCGTCATCGCCCAGCGCTGCATCGCCGGCGGCGCCAAGCCCCCGATCGGCCAGAACAACGCGCCGATGGTCCGCGTGCGGCTCAAGTGCGAGACGCACGCGCTGCCGCGCTGGGACCAGGCGCAGTTCGGCGGCGACCTCACGGCCTGGTACAGCGCCTACTGCCGCTCGTTCGAGGTCGTGCCCTTCGCCTTCCCCGCCGGCGCGACCGAGGACCAGAAACAGGCGCTCATCGCCCAGGCCAAGGACGAATGCGACTCGGCGCTGCGCATGCTCGCCGAGGCGGGCGCCGTCTGGCGCTACGGCCCGGGCGTTCTCCGGGCTTTGCAGGGCGAGAAGCGAAGGGGCGGCGACGAGACCGCCGATCCTTCACCGGGCGATGAGGCGTTCTTCGCCGACGTCCGCGCCCGGCTCGAACGCGAACTGAAGATCCTCGCCGACAAGGGCATCAGCGCCTACTTCCTGATCGTCTGGGACTTCGTGAACGAGGGCCGCCAGCGCGGCATCCCCGCCAACGCCCGTGGCTCGGGCGTGGGCACGATGGCCGGGTACGTGCTGGGCCTTTCGAACGCCTGCCCGGTGCGATACGGCCTGCTCTTCGAGCGCTTCACCGACCCCGACCGCAGCGAGTTTCCCGATATCGATATCGATCTGTGCCAGGACGGGCGCGCCGAGGTCATCGACTACGTGCGCCGCAAGTACGGGCACGTCGCGCAGATCATCACGTTCGGGACGCTCAAGGCCCGCGCCGCGATCCGCGACGTCGCGCGCGTGCTCAACCTCTCCCTGCCCGTGGCCGACCGCGTCGCGAAACTCATCCCCGAGACCCTCAACATCACGATCGACGAGGCGCTCGAGCAGGAGCCCGAGCTCAAGGGCCTCTACGAGGGCTCGAACAACTCGCTCGAGAAGATCAACAAGGACCTGCCCCTGGCCCAGCACGCCGGGGCCGACCAGGTCCGTGCGCTCATCGACAACGCGCGGACGCTCGAGGGCCAGGCGCGCCACGCGAGCGTGCACGCCGCGGGCGTGATCGTCGCGACGCGGCCCCTGCACGAGATCGTTCCGCTCTACAAGCAGAGCGGCGCGGGCGACCAGGAGATCGTGACCCAGTGGGACGGCCCCACCTGCGAGAAGATGGGCCTGCTGAAGATGGACTTCCTGGGCCTGCGCACGCTCAGCGTCATCGAGCGCTGCAAGCGGCTCATCCGCGAGACGCTTCCGGAAGAGGAGGTCTGGAGGGCTGTGGGGAGGGGAAGTGAGTACGAAAAGTGGCGAAGTGGCGGAGTGGCGGAGTGGCGAAGTGAACATCAAGACGTTTCGGGACATGCTGGTGTGGCAGAGGGGAATGGACCTCGTGCGCGAGGTCTACAAGTCGACGGCCCAGATGCCCAGGG
>CALMQD010000269.1 GCA_937871415.1 uncultured Phycisphaerales bacterium
GCTGGCCGGGTTCGGTGTGGCGCTCGCCATCGCGGCACAAGTCGGCGACCTGGTGCTCGGATCGATCAAACGCGACTTGGGCGTCAAAGACCTTTCCGGAACGCTCCCGGGTCACGGCGGATTCACGGATCGCTGCAACTCGCTCCTGCTCGTCGCGCCGGTCGCGTTCCATTACATCGGCTACTTCGTTGGATTTGGGCTCGAACGCCTCCCCCGCGTGTTCTCTTCATGACCGACCCACAGTTTCGATATCACCCTGCGGGCGACTTGGGCCTGAGCGAAGGCGAGCGACTGCGATCCGTTCGCCGCGAGCCCGGTCTGACTTCGGTCGTTCTCCACCACCTGACCGGCGCGACACTGGCGGCTTACCTCCGGTCGTACCACCGTCTCGAAGTGCGCGGCCGCGAGAACCTGCCCACGCGCCCCCCGTTCATCGTCCTCTCCAATCACGCCAGCCACCTCGACGCGGTGATTCTCGCGGCGTGCCTGCGCGGCGGTGCCCGGACTTCGTGCTATCCCTTGGCTGCGGGTGACGTGTTCTTTGAGTCCACAACCCGAACTCTCTTCGCGTCGATGTGCATGAATGCACTCCCCGTGCGGCGCAAAGGTGTGACGCGTCACGCGCTCGACGACTTTCGAGCCCGGCTGATCGCCGGCGACGCGGGATTCGTTATGTTCCCCGAAGGACAGCGGTCGCGCACAGGTGAGTTGTTGGAGTTTCGCGCCGGCATCGGACGGCTGCTCGCCGGCTCAAACGTCCCGGCCGTGCCCTGTTACATCGAAGGCGCGTTCCGCGCTTTCCCGGCCGGGGCCCGGGTGCCGCGGCCCGCGAAGATCGTCGTCACCGTCGGTCGCCCGCTCCACTTTGAGTCCACTGTCAATGACCGCGAGGGCTGGCAACGTGTGGCAGAGTCATTGCGCTCCGCAGTGCTGTCGCTGAATCGCACGCCGAATTGACCTCCGCCGTGTTACTTCGAGGGTTCTTCTGCGGCCTGCGGCTCAGGCGGCGCATCCTTCAGCCACGACAACTCCGCAAACACCGCGAGCACGCCTTCGACGGGCGACGCCCCCCCCCTCCCCCCCCCCCCCCCCCCCCCCCCCCCCCCCCCCCCCCCCCCC
>CALMQD010000270.1 GCA_937871415.1 uncultured Phycisphaerales bacterium
GCCGGTCCGGCGCCGTGATCGCGCCCGGCGCCCCGGCCAGGTTCGGATTTGCGCGTTGCGTTTCGGATAAGCTCCTGCGTAGCGAGTGGTGACTGTTCCGGCGGGGCCGGGGCTTGGAGATCGGTATGAGTCTCAGGGCGACGCTCGAGAAGTACCCGATGGTCGGCTGGGGGCTGGCCGCCGTGCTGCTCATCGGCGCGGCCTTCCTCCTTGTCCGCTCGCGCGGGGTTGAGCAACAGGAACTCGCCGAGACCATCACGATCCGCTGCGCGGAAACGGGGAAGGAATGGAAAATGACGCGCGGGGCTGTCGAGAAGCAGCTCATGATGCGTCCGTACCCGATCAACCCCGATGAGGGGCTGACGAATCCGGACACGGGGAAGCCGACCGGATTTCCGGTGGACCATTGGAAGGAGATGGTCCACGTTCTGAACGAGGACCGGAAGGTTGCGATGGAGGACGCCGCGAGCAGCGCGGCGCCGAAGAAGCCCTAGACGACAGGTCGGGAGGGCGGGGTGCCAACCCGACGCCGGGGCGGCCTGGACTCAAGCACGACCATGGACGCGCGAGCGCACTCCAGCACGGTGGGATTGACCCGCCGCGCCGCGGTCGGCTCGCTCATCGCGCTCGGGGCGGGCTTTGCGCTTTTCGGTCCCAGCGGCCTGGATGAGCAGGTGCGCCGGGCGCGAAGGCAGGGCCGACTGATCCTGGACTACTGGGAGAAATGGACGAGCGTCGAGGGCGAAGCGATGCGCGCCGTCGTCGACCGGTTCAACCAGAGCCAGCCGCGCATCTACGTGCGCTACCTCGTCACGGCGACGATCCACCAGAAGGCGCTGGTGGCGATCGCCGGGGGTGACGCTCCAGACATCATCGGGATGTACTCGGAGAATGTCGCGACGTACGCGGAGGCGAACGCGGTGCTCGCGCTCGACGAACTCGCACTGGCGGCGGGGCTGTCGCTCGATTTTTACGCGCGCGGCATGCGCCAGGTGATGCAGCACCGGGGCCGGTGGTGGGGGGTCGTCAACACCGGCGGCACGCTGGCGATGTACTACAACCGGCGACTGTTCGCGCAGGCCGGGCTTGATCCCGACAAGCCGCCGGCGACGATCGCGGAATGGGACGAGGCCAACCGCCGGCTCGCCAGGCGTGAGGGTAATCGTCTGATCGGCGTCGGTCACTTGCCGATCGAACCCGGCTGGTGGCCGTGGATGTGGGGGTACTACTTCGGCGGGGCCGCGTGGGATCCGCAGAGCAACCGGTGCACGTTCGGCGCGGAACCGAACCAGCGCGCGTACGAGTGGGTGCAGCGCACGGCGCGGGACCTGGGCTATGCAGAGGTCGAGCGCTTCCGCGCCGGGCTCGGTCCGTACGGAACCGACACGCAGGGATTCCTGACGGGCAAGGTCGCGATGGTCGTGCAGGGGCCTTGGATGGCCAACCAGTTGACCACCTTTGCGCCAGACCTGGATTACGGCGTCGCGCCGGTGCCGGTGGCGGAATCCATGCTGGATCCCGGCGCACCCGTCGCCCTGGTGGACACCGATGTGCTGATGATCCCACGCAACGCACGCCACCCCGAGGCGAGCATGGAGTTCATCGCGTTCACACAGAGGCAGGACGTCGTCGAACAACTGGCCCGGGTGCACTGCAAGGGTTCGCCGCTGGCAACGGTCAGCGAGGAGTTCCTGCGCACCCACAAGAATCGCGGGGTTGAGCTGCACACGCGGTTGGCCGACAGCCCGCGGGCGTTCACCGCGCCCGCGACCCCGGCGTGGGCCGAGATGAAGGACGTATTCTCTTCGACGTTCTTGTCGATCTGGAAGGGCGAGGCGGCGCCGCGCGATCGGCTGATCGAGGCGCAGGGGCGGTGCAACGACGCGATCGATCGGCACCGCGAGCAACTGCGCAGAAGGGGGGAGTCGGCTTGAGCGTCGCGACCCCGAAACACCCAGGCGCTGATGCCCCGCCGTCGAGCGCCCGTCGCGATGTGTGCACGGGCCTGCTCTGGGTGAGTCCGTGGTTGATCGGGGGAACGCTCTTCCTCCTGGTGCCGATGGCGATGAGTTTGTATTACTCGCTCACCGACTACCCGATCCTCAAGCCGCCGGTCTTCATCGGGCTCGACAACTACACGTCGATGCTCTCCGATGTCCGGCTCAAACGCACCGTGGCCAACACCCTCGTCTTCGGCGCAGCGTTTGTGCCGCTGAGTACGGCGGTGTCTCTCGTGCTCGCCGTGCTTCTGTCGACCCGCGGCCGCGGCGGCCAGAAACCGCTCGCGCTGT
>CALMQD010000271.1 GCA_937871415.1 uncultured Phycisphaerales bacterium
CCAGCAAGGCCTTCCGCGCCCGCGCGTGAGCCGGCACGCGCCTCCTCTCCCCGCGCCAGCCCGCGCGCCTCCCCCACATCGACCCGCGACCCCCGCGCACCCGTCACCCTGTGCCGGTTGCGCCGGTTGTAACGCCGCGCCCCGCCAACCCCCAGCCTTTGCCGCCTTCCCCCGCGCCCACCGGTCAACACCCGCGCAGGCCCAGCCGATCCCATCCCTGCTCGTCTCTGGTCCCAGATCACCCATCCACCCACGCGCGGAGCACCGGATGAACCTGCTCGACATTCTCAAGACGGCGCACGAAGCCGACGCCTCGGACATCCACCTCATCTCCGGGCACGCCCCCATGGTCCGCGTGCACCAGGTCATCCAGCCCCTCGAGTTCCCCGTCATCACCGCCGAGCAGTGCCGCGCCTTCGTCGAGCAGATGGCCAGCAAGGAGGCCTTCGCCAAGTACGAGTCCATCAAGGACTCCGACTTCTCCTTCGCCGCCCCCGGCCTCGCTCGCTACCGCGTCAACGCCCACGTCCAGCGCGGCACCGCCGCCATCGCCATGCGCGCGATCAAGACCAAGGTCCCGCCCCTGGCCCAGCTCAACCTCCCCGAGGTCATCGCCCGACTCACCTACCTCCCCCGCGGCCTGGTCCTCGTCACCGGCGACACCGGCTCGGGTAAGTCCACCACCCTCGCCGCCATGATCCAGGCGATGAACGAACGCTACCGCAAGCACATCATCACCCTCGAAGACCCCGTCGAATACGTCTTCCAGAGCAAGCGCTGCCTCCTCGAGCAGCGCGAACTCGGGCAGGACATGCCCTCCTTCGCCTCCGGCCTCAAGCACGCCCTCCGCCAGGACCCCGACATCATCCTCGTCGGCGAAATGCGCGACCTCGAGACCACCGCGCTGGCCATCAGCGCCGCCGAGACCGGCCACCTCGTCCTCTCGACCCTCCACACCGTCAACGCCTCCCAGACCGTCGAGCGCATCATCGATATGTACCCGGCCAACCAGCAGAACCAGATCCGCTCGATGCTCGCCAACACCCTCCAGGCCGTCATCAGCCAGACCCTCTTCTCCCGAATCGACAAGCCCGGCATGGTCCCCGCCGTCGAAGTCCTCCTCTGCACCCCCGCCGTCCGCAACCTCATCCGCGAGAACCGCGCCTTCGAAATCCCCAACGTCATCGAGACCAACCGCGCCGTCGGCATGTGCTCCCTCGACACCGCCATCGCCGAACTCTACTTCAACGGCATGATCTCCCGCGAGGACGCCATCGCCCAGGCCGCCTACCCCGACAAACTCGAACGCCAACTCGTCGCCTGAATCCGTTCTCCACGACGGCGTCCACCGCAGCCACCGCAGTATGAACCCCCGTGCAGGAACTCTGT
>CALMQD010000272.1 GCA_937871415.1 uncultured Phycisphaerales bacterium
GTCGGCAGCGACCGCGCAGGTCCCCGCGTCGCAGCCCGCGCCCGCACCAGCGGCTCTCGCGCCTTCGTCGAAATGCACGTCCAGGTCGCCCCGGAACTCTCCGTCGCCCAGGCCCACGCCATCGGCGGACACGTCCGCGCCAAGGTCCGCGAAGCGCTCCCCACCGTCGCCGACGTGCACATCCACATCGAGCCCCTGAACGTGCCCCCGAACGGGCCCGCAAGCGAGCCCAGGCCGGTCCCCGCCGTTCCCGGCCCCTCTTAACGCGCTCTCCCACGACCCCGACGACATTCCGTGGACGCCCACCACCGGGCGGCCATCTGTCCGCAAG
The DNA here is from genome assembly GCA_937871415.1 of uncultured Phycisphaerales bacterium. GTDB lineage: Bacteria > Planctomycetota > Phycisphaerae > Phycisphaerales > UBA1924 > JAHBK01. The sequence continues at coordinate 332 of CALMQD010000272.1, forward strand.
TGGAGCCCCGACGTTCCGTCGCGGCACACCCACCGGAGCCGGACCATGAGCACCCCTTCCATCGTTCACCGGTCTCGCGCCGCGGCCTGGACTTCCTTCGCCGCCGCGCTGCTCGCCCTGGCGCCCACGGTCCACAGCGCGGGTTCGGCGCTGCCCAAACGCAGCGTCTACTCCGGCCCCTCCTCGCGCGCGCCCGAACTCCTCCGAGACTGTCCGCCGCCGACCTCCTACCGCGACGCCCCGACCATCCGAATCGCCATCTGCCTCGACACCTCGGGCTCGATGGAGGGTCTTCTCAACCAGGCCCGCACGCGCCTGTGGGACCTCGTCAACTTCTGCTCCACCGCGAGGTTCCACGGCGCCGAGCCCGTGCTCCAGGTCGCGCTCTTCCAGTACGGCTCCGACCAGCTCCCCGCCAGCGAGGGCTACATGCGCTGCGTCCAGCCCTTCACCACCGACCTCGACCTCGTCTCCCAGCGGCTCTTCGAGCTCACCATCTCCGGATCCAGCGAGTACTGCGGCATGGTGCTCGACAAGGCGGCGAAAGAACTCGACTGGTCCGGCGCGTGGCGTCCGGTGCCCGTCGGCTCGATCGGGCCTTCCCGCCGCCTGCCGAGCTACGCCACGCTCGTGATCGCCGGCAACGAGGAGTTCACGCAAGGGTCCGTGGACTACCAGAAACCCGTGATCGCCCTGCAATCGCTGGGCGTGTACGTGAACACCATCTACTGCGGCGCCTACGGCGAGGGCGAGAAGAGCGGCTGGCTCAACGCCGCGTACCTCAACGGCGGCTCCTACTCCAACATCGATCAGGACGAGCGCCGCGAGTACATCCGCTGCCCGCAGGACGAGCGCCTGCTCACCCTCAACAGCGAACTCAACAGGACGTACCTCGCCTACTCGAGCGCGGGCGCCGCCGGCGCAGCGCGCCAGGCCGCCCAGGACGAGTCCAACCTCGCCGCAAGCCCGGAGGCCGGGGTGCAGCGCATCGCGACCAAGGCGGGCGCTCAGTACCGCAACGCCTCATGGGACCTGCTCGACGCCCTCGACGACAACTCGGTCCGGCTCGAGACCATCCGCACCGAGGACCTGCCCGAGGACATGCGCCCCATGACCCTCGACCAGCGCCGCGCGTACGTCGAACAACTCCGCGCCGAACGGCGCCGCATCAAGGACGAGATCCAGCGCCTCACCAAGGAGCGCGAAGCCTTCCTCCGCGACAAGCACAAGCACAAGCCGCGCGGCAAAACGCTCGACTCCGCACTCATCCAGGCCATCCGCACGCAGGCCCAGACCGTCGGCTTCACGTTCCCGCCGCCCAGCCCGGACTGAGCCCCGGCCGCCAGGCGGGGCCCCGTGGGCGTCCAGCCCGCCGGGCCCTGTGTTCGGAAGATGGACGGACACCCTCCCACGCCGGCCCGTCGGCAAGGGCTTTGTTTGCCCGCGCGTGCTGCCTAGACTTTCCGCCCTGCCCGGGCCCTTTCGGCCCGGTTTGGCTTTGGAAGAGTCCCCGAAATGCCCACGATCAACCAGCTCATCCGTAATCCCCGCCGCCCCGTTGCCGGTCGTTCGCGCGTCCGCGATCTCGACGGCTCCCCGATGCGTCGCGGCGTCTGCACCGTTGTCAAGACCGTCACCCCCAAGAAGCCCAACTCGGCGCTCCGCAAGGTCTGCCGCGTCCGCCTCTCCAACGGGCGTCAGGTCACCGCCTACATCGGCGGCGAAGGCCACAACCTGCAGGAGCACTCGATCGTCCTCGTCCGCGGCGGCCGCGTCCGCGACCTCCCCGGTGTGCGCTACCACGTGGTCCGCGGCTCGCTCGACTGCCTCGGCGTCGAGAAGCGCAAGCAGGGCCGCTCCAAGTACGGCGCCAAGAAGGGCAAGGGCTAAAAACTGACATCAGCGGGCGCGTCGTGCGTCCCGCGTTTGGGCAAGTAATCGCGCCGTCCGGGCCGGGCGTCGCGGTGAACAGGTGACGGTGCTCCGCTCCATGGAGCGTGCCCGTCGATGAGCCAGGAGGTTCAACATGGCCGGTCGTATCACCTATTCCGAGAAGCAGCTCCGCCCCGACCCGCGTTACAACGACGTGGTCCTGTCGAAGTTCATCAACTGCGTGATGAGCGACGGCAAGAAGGCGGTCGCCCAGCGCGTCGTCTATGACGCGATGGACATCATCGCCGACAAGCTCTCGAAGGAAACCGACCCCAACGCGCCCAAGGAGGCCATCGCGGTCTTCCAGCGCGCCATCGAGAACGTCAAGCCCTTCGTCGAAGTCCGCTCCAAGCGCGTCGGCGGCGCCAACTACCAGGTCCCCATCCAGGTCAACCGCCGCCGCCAGCAGTCGCTCAGTTTCCGCTGGATCATCACCGCCGCGCGGGATGAGAAGGGCCGTCCCATGGCCGCCCGCCTCGCCGACGAGTTGTACTCCGCCGCCAAGGGCGAGGGCAAGGCGATGATGACCCGCGATCAGACGCACCGCATGGCCGACGCGAACAAGGCCTTCGCCCACTTCGCCCGCTGATCGCGCGTCCAACGCTCGAACTTCACTCAACCCCGGTCCCTTGGGCCGGGGTTGTTTATTGTCCGGCGAACCGTCGCGATCGCCGCCCGCGATAAACTGCGCGTGTCGCACCGAGGAGCCCGCGCATGCCGCAGAGCGCGCAGCGGATCAACCCCAAGTCCGCCGAGCACCGCCCGCTGAACTTCCGCACGCTCGACGAAGCCGTCGCCGAGGCCGAGCGTCTCGCCGCCGCCGAT
>CALMQD010000273.1 GCA_937871415.1 uncultured Phycisphaerales bacterium
GAGGGGGTTGGCGGTCTGGGGGACGCCGTGGCCGTTCCGGCACCTGGACGATCCGGGGGAGGAGGGGGGGGCGAGCGGGGAGGACGGCGCGGCGCGGGGTGGGCGGGGCGACGAGCGGGGGGGCGAGCGGCGGCGCGGGAAGGACGCGGATCGCCGGCGCGCCAAGGGGCGTGACGAACTCGAGGACGTAGCGCTGGAGCGGCACTGGATCGGCTCGGAGATCGACGTGGAGGCGATCGAGCGCGAGACGCGGGAACTTCAGCGGCGGCTGGAGGAGCGGGACGCGGCGGGCGGCGCAAGGGATCGCGGGAGACGCGGGTCGAGCCTGCCGCCGGAGAAACGGAAACTGGGGATCAAGGACCTCGCGGGGCTCGAGGACGAGGGCGAGGGTGAAGCGGGAGAGGCGCTGGGCGAGGGGGAGGAACTTCTCGAGTTGACGGGTGAGGGCGCCCAGGGCGAAGAGCACAAGCCGGGGATGCACATGGTCGACCTGCGGATGGAGGGGGCGGTCGGACCGGAGACGCACAAGTACGGGAGCACGGCGGTGCACCTGTACATGCGGGCGAAGGGGAAGTAGGCGGCGCGGCGCGGCGTGGCGCGGGGCGCCGATCGCCGCGGCGTGAAGGCGCGGCGGGTGAGCAGGGAAGTCGCTGCTTCCTTCGCGCTGCCCCGCCCCCCCTCCCCCGCCACCCCCCCACCACTTCGACGAGCACGACGGCCGCCGCTGATTGTGGCGGCGGGACGTGCCTAAACGGGGGAGAGCGTGAGGACCGGCGCGGGGGAGGGGGGGGCGGTGGTTACTTCTTCTTGGCGGGATCGGTGCGCGGCTTCTTGAGGTCCTTCGTGTCGGGCTTGGTGCCGGGCTGGGCCGCCTTGTCCTCGGGGTCGGCGTTCTTCTCGCTCGTGCCGTCCTTGCCGGGCTTGTCGGAGGTCGTGTTGTCCTTGGGCGCGGGTGTGGGCTCGTTCTTCTTGGCGCGGTTGACGGCGGCGACGACCTGCTGCTGGACGACGTTCTCGTCGGTGCCGGAGCCGATCCAGGCGACTTTGCCGTCGGCGCCGACGATGAAGACGCTGGGGATGGTGCCGCGGCCGGCGGCGGCCATCCAGTCGCGGTACATCTCCTTGTCGCCGTCGAAGGCGACGGTGTACTCCATCTGCGAGCCCTTGCTCTTGACGAACTGCTGGAGGGTTTCGAGGCGGTTGTCCTGCGGCTTCTGACCCTTCGCGGGCGTGGGCACTTCGGAGGCGGCGACGCCGATGACGGTGACGTCGTTCTTGAAGTCGCGCTGGAGTTTGGTGAGGTGGGGGATGGAGGCCTTGCAGGGGGCGCACCAGGTGGCCCAGAACTCGACGACGTAGACGCGGCCCTTGTCGAAGGACTTGATCTCGGAGCCCTTGACCCAGTTGTCGATCTTGATGGCGGGGGCGTCGAAACCGGCGGCGAGTTTGACGACGTTGTGCTTGCCGCGGCCGGACTTGGAGGCGGGTGCGCTGGCTTTGTCGCCGGGCTGCTTGGCGCCGGGCTGACCCTTGGCGGGCTGATCGGCGAGGGCGGTCGCGGCGGGGAGGGCGAGCGAGAGCGAGAGTGCGAGGGCGGAGAGAGGGGCGAGGCGAGAGTTCATTCGGTGTGCCTTTGTGTTTGGCGCGGGCGCGGGGCGGGGTGAAGTGCCGGGCGCGCGCGGCGGGGATCGACCGGGATTGTTCGCCCGTCGGAGGCGGGACGCTCGGGGGTGTGTATCGGTCGAATGGGAGACGGGTGCGGAGGGAGGGTGCCGAGATGCGGGACAGGCCAAGAAAACCGGCCCGGGCGGGGGGCCGCCGGGCCGGTGAGCATGCGGGGTGGAGATGGGAAACGGCGGGAAGAGGGCGTCAGGCGCGGAGGGAGGGCCTTGAGGAGGCGCGGCGCCGGCGGGTGGCGGTGATGGAGCCGAGGAGGAACGCGACGGCACCGGCGGGCGCGGGGACGTTGGCGACGGCGGCGAGCGAGTCGCCGATGCGGAACTCGTCGGAGGTGGAGGCGGACTGGCTCCAGAGGCCGGTCTGCCAGGGAACGGTGGCCGCGGGGGTGTCGAGGTGGATGGAGGGCGCGCCGAGCGCGGAGACGTCGGGGTTGATCCAGACGTCGACGGAGCGCGTGCCCGCGTCGATGTCGGCGGGGTTCATGCGGACGAGGAAGAAGTCGGTGGAGCCGACGGGGGTCGTGGGCGCATCGGCGAAGACGGTTTCGCCGGTGACGAAGAAGGTGGAGCGTTCCCAGCGGGCGCGGTAGGCGGGGCGGCCGTCGAGATTGTTCTCGATGCCGAAGTTCAGCGACCAGACACCGAAGCCCGGGCTGGCGTTGACTCCGACGAGGTAGGAGGCGTCGGCGGCATCGCGGCGCGCGAGGAACGAGAGCCAGGTGGTGTTGGCGGGGTCGAGGGGTGTGGCGAGGGGGCGGGACTGGAAGATGAAGGGGGCGTCGTTGGAGGTGGTGAGGGCGTTGCCGGTGGAGGGGAGGGCGCTGGGGTGTGTGAGGGAGGCGGGGGCGATGGCGATGGCGCCGGGGTATCCGGAACCGATCTCCCAGCCCAGGCCGCCGGCGGGGACGAGGTCGTTGTGAGGGCCGGGGGCGTAGGCCCAGCCTTCGTAGACGGAGTCGGCGCGGGCGTGGGGTGTGGGGGCGGCCAGAAGTGTTGCGGCGGCGGTGCTTAATGCACTGAAAAACCGGAACTTATGAGACCAGGACATTTTGTCTCTCCTCGGAGTCAGCAGGACGACGCCACGAGGTAACGTGTCCTGAGGACTTCTGAGGATACAACGAGAATGGGGGAAGGCAAGAGGAAGGAAAGAGCCGCGGGGGGAGAAGGAATGAAGGAA
>CALMQD010000274.1 GCA_937871415.1 uncultured Phycisphaerales bacterium
TGCGCGACCTCTCGCCGTCGGCGCTCCGGACCGTCCGCCAGGCCGCGCTCTTCGCGAAGATCCTGCTCCCCAGCGCCATCATCCAGCTCGCGTTGGGCGCAACCTACCGCCACCTGGGCCAGCCGCACGCCCTCTGGTCGCACATCGGCTTCTCGGTGATCGTGGTGATCTTCGCGCTCCTCGCGGGCTTCTCGCTCACCAAACTCCGCGAGGAAGCGCCCTCCGCCCACGCCGCGCCCGCGCTCAAGCGCGTCGGCATGAGCATCGTCCACGTCGTCGGGCTCCAGTTCCTGCTCGGCTGGGCGGCGCTGTGGGCCACCGGCGTCGCCAAGCAGCGCGCGATCCCCGTCGGGGCCGAGGTCGAGACCTCCGCGCCCGTATCGCTCGTGAAGGCCGCGATTGTCACCGTGCACCAGGCCAACGGCGCGCTCGTTCTCGCGTGCGCGGCGCTCATCTTCGTCTTTGCCCGCTGGGCCCGGCGTGCCGCGGCGAAATGACCCGCTACCACCCGCCGTGCGCCGACCACCACGCCTCGACCACGCGCTCCGCCGCGCCCGCGTAGAGCACGCGCAGATCCTCCGGCGGGAGCGCCAGCCCTTGCATGCGCGGCCCGGCCATCTCGTCGTACCGCTCCGGCTCCATCATCTTCAGGTCCGGGTCCGCGATGTTGCTCTCACCGTCGTAGTCGGTCTCGAACATCGTCCGCAGCGCCCAGTAGCGGCTGCAATAGAGTTCCAGCGCTTCCTCGGGGCTGCTCGCCAGTTCACCGCGCGGGCTCCCGGCGGTTTTCTCTTTCGTCAACTGATCGTCCATCACCACCAGGTCGCTCCCGAACAGGATGCGCCCTGTCCACTTCCTGAAGAACGCCCGCACGTGGTCGCGGGGCTGACGACCCAGTTCGCGCACCACCCAGCGCGTCGCCGAAGTGTCCAGGTGCAGGTTCGGGTGGCGCGTCAGCAGGCCGTCGAGAAACACCAGGTCCTCCGGCCAGCCGCCCATGTGGGCCGCGATCCACGGCGCTGTGAACCGGTCGAGCATGCGTTCGAGCCCGTGGTACAACTCGCGCTTCACGCCGTACACCGATGAATCGGTGTACTTCGTCTTGAACCACGTGTCCGGGTCGGCCAGGTGGATCATGTACATCATGCCCAGGCGCTCGCCGAGTTCGCACGCCTTCACGCGCCACGGGCTGTCCACCTCGCGCAGGTCCGTCGCTCCGCCGGCGCTCTTGAGCACGTCCTGCAGCGCCGGGGCGTTCCACAGTTTGAGCATGCGGCTGCCGTGCTCCCGGTGAAACTTCTCGATCGCCTCGAGGAAGCCCTCGCGGTGCGAGCTCGACCGGTCGGGGTCGATGAACTGCGGGAACGCGATGAACCGCACCGCGTCGCCCAGCACCTCCCGCACCGGCCCCACCGACGGCAACTGGTTCATCGAGTACACACGCCGCACCCCGTACAGCCGGCGCGCCTCGTCGTACACCTTCGACGCCCGCGGCCCGTTGATGTGCGAGTGGATGTCGATGATCGGCACCACCGGCGTCCCCAGACGCTCCGCCTCGCGCCGGTAATCAAGCCTCAGCCGGTTCGCCGCCGTCGCCGCCTTGTCGGGGATCACGTGCATCGTTCGATGGTAGTCAAACTGTTTTGCTCTCAGATACCGCACTTCGCTTCCACTTCTGCCGCGACCGTCCCGATTGCCCGCCAAGCCCTAAGCCCCCAGTTCCCGCCCACGGTCCCGGGCCGCCAGCACCGCGTCTACCACCGCGCCCGCGACGCCGCGTGCTTCGAGCACCCGCAGCGCCGCCTCGGTCGTGCCCCCCTTGCTCGTCACACTCTCTCGCAGCGCCGCCGCGTCGCGTCCCTTCCCGCCCGCCGCGCCCTCGGCTTCCAGGAGCGCCCCGGCACCGATCAACGTCTGCCGCACGATCCGCTCCGAGTCGGCGCGTGCGAACCCCGCGCGCACACCCGCCTCGACCATCGCTTCCACCAGCAGGAACACGTACGCCGGCCCGCTCCCCGCCAGCGCCGTGAACGCGTCCATCAATGGCTCATCAACCGCGACCGTCTGACCCACCGCGCCGAACAAACGCTCAACGAACGCAAGGTCGTCGGGCTCAACGCTCGCCGACGGGCGCGCGATCGCGGTGATCCCTTGCCGCACGCTCGCCGGCAGGTTCGGCATCACGCGCACGACCGAGTTCACCGGGCCCCCCAGCGTCGTCCGAATCCGCTCCACGCTCACACCCGCCATGATGGAGACCACCAGCCACGCCGAGCCCATGTGCGGCCTCATCTGCCCCGCCAACTCCGCAAACATCTGCGGCTTCACCGCCAGAAGCACGCGCCCGCGCCCGGAAAGCCCCGCCAGCGCTGCGCCGTGTGAAGCCGTCGCGCGCACGCCCCACGACTCGAAGAGCGCCCGCTTGCCCTCGTCCGGCTCGCACACGATGACGTCGGGCGCGCGCAGCACTCCCGCCGCAACCGCCCCGCGCACGATCGCCTGCGCCATGTTCCCGCCGCCCATCACCGCGAGTTCAAACCGCCCGTGCCGCGTGCTCATGGCGCCATCCTAACGCGGCCCTTGCCCCGTCCGTGCCCCCCAACCCCCCGCCCCCCCCCCCCCCCCCCCCCCCCCCCCCCGCCCCTTCCCCTGCCCCGCCCCATAGCCTTTCCGCTGCCTCTTCTCGCCCTTCCACCCTCCCCCTAAACTCCCGCCATGTCCACGTTCTATCAACTCGACTTCGAAAAGCCCCTGGCGCCCATCGAACGCCGCATCGAGGAACTCGAAGCCCACGCCAAACGTCTGACCTCCGGCGCACCGGCGCCCGCGGCCGTCGGCACCAATCCCTACCAGCCCGAGCAGACCGCCTCCCTCGAAGACCCCGAGTCGGGAGCGCTCCCCGCGAACATCGAGCAGACGCGCTCGCTCATCGAGAAACTCCGCGCCCAGCACGTCGCCCTCCTCTCCGACCTCTACAAGTCGCTCTCCCCCTGGAACACCGTGCGCGTCGCGCGACACCCCAAGCGTCCGCAGACACGCGACTACATCGACCTCTTCTGCAAGGACTTCTGCGAACTCAGCGGCGACCGGCGTTTCGGCAACGACCCCGCGATGGTCACGGGCTTTGCGCGTATCGGCCCCTTCAAGTGCCTGGTCGTCGGCCATCACAAGGGGCGCACCACCGCCGAGAAGATCGCCTGCCACTTCGGCTGTGCCCACCCCGAGGGCTACCGCAAGGCCATGCGCTGCATGGAAATGGCCGCCAAGTTCAACCTCCCCATCGTCACGCTCGTCGACACGCCGGGTGCGTTCCCGGGCGTCGGCGCCGAGCAGCGCGGCCAGGCGGAAGCCATCGCCGTGAACCTGCGCGACATGTCGCGCCTCAAAACCCCGATCCTCTCGGTCGTCATCGGCGAGGGCGGTTCCGGCGGCGCGCTGGGCATCGCGGTCGCTGACAAGGTCGCCATGCTCGAGTTCTCGTGGTACTCGGTCATCTCTCCCGAGGGCTGCGCCGCGATCCTCTGGAAGACCGCCAACGAGCAGACCAACACCGCCGCGGCCGATTCCTTGAAACTCACCGCGCGCGACAACCTCTCCCTGGGCATCATCGACGACGTCGTCCGCGAACCCCTCGGCGGCGCCCACCGCGACCCGAAGAAGATGGGCCAGAACCTCGAGCGCTGGATCGTCGACCAACTCACCGAACTCAAGACCCATAAGGCCGACTTGCTGCCCCAGAAGCGCTACGAACGCTTCCGCAGGCTCGGGGCTTTCGCTGAGTCCGCGGCTTGATCGCAACCCTTCCGCCCGAATCCGCGTTGAGTCCTTTGAAGACAGCGGTCTTCGTGTAGACTCTCTCCGCCCGATTTGTCACCGGAGAGAGACGATGTCATCCACCGCCCGCCTGCTGCCGGTTCTCGCCGGCGCACTGCTGCTCTCGGCCTCGTCGGCCCACGCCACGAACTTCGCCGTGCTCTTCGGCACCAGCGCCGGCGATGACGACCAGACCTGCAACTCGAACCTCGACGCCTTGCACACGAACTCCATGACGTTCGTGCTCAACGGCGTATCGCGCCTGTCGCGCAACACCGGCAACGACAGTTACTCGCCCTGGGACTTTGATGACAGCGACGACGGCGTGGTCTCCAACCCGCTCTACGAGGAGCCCCCTTCATCCGGCCAGAACCCGCTCTTCGAGGGAACCGCCGAACTCCGCCAGTCCATCCACCCGCTCTCGCTCACCATCGTGCCCAGCCCGATCGACCAATCGTGGATCGTCACCGTGCAGGCCGAGTTCACCTTCCGCCCCGAAGGCGTCGCCGACCCGGAATGGGAGCTCTTCGCCGTCAGCACCGCCACCACAGCGATCCCGTTCACGGCCTCCGGACTCAACGCCTCGCCGGACGAGTTCCTCCCCGGCTTCCGCCGCTTCATCTTCGGCGAAGAGGGCTACCGGGTCCGCAACCCGCGCACTCGCGGTGATGATGCGACTCCTTACGTTTTGCACAGCGCCACGTGGAACCTGAATATCGTCGTGCCCGCACCCGGCACGAGCGCGGCGTTGGTCGTTTTCGCCGGCGCAAGCACGATCCGCCGACGCAGGCGCTGATGCCTGCGCCTCAGCGCTGTGACTACTCGCTGGACTTTGACTCAGAAATCGGCGGCGCGATCGCCGCGCCCATCTAAACGAAAACGCACCCCTCGATCGTCAACGACCGTTCCCATCGAACCGGTCTCCGGAAGGCACGCGACTTACCGTGTCTTTCCCCTCGGTCCCTCGGTCCCTCCGTCGCTTCGTCGCTTCGTCGCTCCCCCCCACTCAATCCGCCAGCGGGTCCGGCCGGAACAACTTCGTCTCCAGGCCCCAGTTCTTCTCCGTGAAGTTGCCGTTGAGGCTCGTGCCCAACTGGTCGCCCGCGTCGGTGAACGCCGCGTCCGGCCGCGCGGCGGCCAGCGCCATCACCGTCTTCGCGTCGAGGTTGTCGAGCAGGTTGACCATGATCGCTTCCGGCGTCGCGGGCAGTTTCGCCGCGCCGAACTCCGGCACCCCGTGGTGGCTGATGATGATGTGCTGCATCACGGTCAGCAGGTTCCGCGGCAGGCGCAGCCCGTGCTTGCGCATCACTTCCTGCGCCTTGTCGTGGAGCATGATCGCGCCGTCGACAATGTGCCCGATGAGTTCGCCGCGGTCCGTGTACGAGAACGTGCGGTCGTAGACCAGTTCGCGCGTCTTGGCGAGGTCGTGCAGGAACAGCCCGAGCATGACCACGTCGCGCCGGATCTTGGGGTACAAGGGGCAGACGCGGTCCGCCAGTTGCAGGAGCGTGAGCGTGTGCTCGAGCAGCCCGCCGAGGTAGGCGTGGTGCATCGCCTTGGCCGCGGGGCAGCGCTTGAAGGCGTCCATGAGCATCTGGTCGTCGAGATAGACCTGCGCCAGCGCCCGCGCCGCCGGGTGCTCCAGGGTCGAGAGCAGCCGCACGACCTCCGCGTACATCTCGTCGATGTTGCGGCTGGTCATCGGCATCAGGTCGGCGAGTTCCTCCACCGAGGGCTCGACCGGGTCGATGTTCTGGATGATCAGTTGCAGTTCGCCCTGGTACGGCTGCGTCTCGGCCTCGATGTACACGAACCCGTCCGTCGGCAGTCGCTTGAAGGTCGCTTGGTCGATCGACCACATCCGCGCCGGCAGCACGCCCGAGCGGTCCGAGATCAGGCACTTGAGGAACGGCTTGTCCTGCTTGGTCTTGCCCAACTGCGCGTTGGAGATCGCGAACGTCCCCGAAACCCGCTGCGCGGGTCCGAAGGCGTTGATGAACTGACGGGTGGGGACCGCTCGGCCGGAAGTCTGCGTCATAGGCCCGGATCGTACGCGCCGCCCGACGCCCCTTCGCCAAACCGCTCTACTCTTGCCCGTGCCCCAACCCCGCAAGGTCCAGGATCGGTTCTTCAAGCAGGCCAAGGCCGACGGATTCGTCGCGCGCTCGGCGTACAAACTCGACGAGATCCAGCGCCGCAAGAAGATCATCGCCAAGGGCGACTTCGTCCTCGATCTCGGCTGCGCGCCGGGCTCGTGGGTGCAGGTTGCAGCGTCCCTGGTCGGCGACCGCGGCTTTGTCCTCGGGCTCGACCTCAAGCCCGTCACCATCCCCAACCTGCCCAACGCCCGCACGCTCGTGCAGGACGTCTTCACCGCGACCGCTCCCGCCCTGCTCGAGCAGGCCGGGCTCACCGACGCCGCGCACAGCCGCGGCAAGAACCGCTTCGACGTCGTCCTCTCCGACATGGCCCCGAACACCGAGGGCGGCGGCGGGCGCATCGGCGACCACTTCAAGAGCATCGAACTCTGCCGGCGCGTGCTCGAACTCCTCCCCGCGGTGCTCCGCCCCGGCGGGCACCTCGCGATGAAGGTCTTCGAAGGCGAGGCCTATCCCGACTTGCTCAAGGAGACCGGCGCGATCTTCCGCGAGGCCAAGGGCTTCAAGCCCGAGTCCAGCCGCGACGTCTCGCGCGAGATGTTCATCGTCGCGCTCGGCTACGAACCGGCGCTCAAGAGCGCGCCGTCGGGCCCGCCGCCGGGCATCGCCAAAGCGCCGCCCGCGCCGCGCCCCGGCTGGGGTCAGCCTGGGCCCGGGAGTGGTGGCGGGGGTAAGGGCGCTGGGGGGAGGGGGGGCAGGTGAGTTTTCTCGCGCCGTGGTCGATGCTGCTGGCCGCCGGCATCGCCGTGCCGTCGCTCCTGCTCCTCTATGTCCTCAAACTCCGCCGGCGCGAACTCCGCGTCAGTTCCGTTTTTCTCTGGGAGCAGGCCGTCAAGGACCTGCAGGCCAACGAGCCCTTCCGGCGCCTGCGCCTCACCGCGCTCTTCGTCGTCCAACTCATCGCGCTGCTGCTCATCGCCGCGGCCATCGGCCGCCCGGTCATCCGCGGCGACGCGCTCCCCAGCGACCGCATCGTCATCGTCCTCGACCGCTCGGCATCGATGAACACGCGGGACGCGCCGGGCCAGGAGCCCCGCGACCCGCTCGTCTCGCGCTTCGAGCGCGCCCGCTCCCGCGCCCTGGCGCTGGTCGACCAGATCGCCCGATCCTCCGGCGCGGGGTTCCTCCACTCCGCCCGCCCCCAGGCGATGATCGTCGGCGCCGCCTACGACAGCGTCGCGCTCACCCCCTTCACCTCCGACCTGCGCGAACTCCGCGACGCGATCCGTTCGCTCACCCCGACCGACCAGCCGCTCCGCGAGCGCGAACTCGGATCGCTCCTGCGCGTCATCGCCGCCGAATCCGGCGCGACGACCCCGGCAACAGACTCCGCCGGCGCCCCGCCCTCGTCCGACACGCTCCGCCCGCGCCCTCCGCCGGCGGTCATGCTGATCTCCGACGGCGATGTGCTCCCCGAGGCGCTCCGCGAAGCCGCGGGGCCGGGGCTCAACTGGACGTTCCTGGCCGTCGGCCCCCCGCCGCCGCCGCCCCCGCCGATCGACCGCCCATCTCCCACGCCCCTCCCGAACCTCGCGTTCGCCGACAACATCGCGATCTCGACGCTCAGCGCCCGGCGCGAATCGAGCGACCCGGGCGTGGTGCGCGTCTTCGCCCGCGTGCTGAACGCCTCGCCCCGCGCGCTCCGCGTGCCGGTTTCCTGCCGCGTCGTCGACCCCGTGACCGGCGCGAGCGATGCGGCCTCGGCGCTCCCGGCTCAGACCGTCACCCTCGAACTCCCCGCCGCCACCTTCCGGCCCGAGCCGGGGGCCCCCGGCGCACCGCCGGGTCACGTCGAGCCCGGCGAAGCCGTCGCCTCGTTCGAGATCAACCGATCCACCACCGCCCTGCTGCTGATCGAAACCGCGCACCAGGACGCCCTCGGCGCCGACAATCTCGCGGCGATCCTCGTCCGCCCGCTCAAGCGCCCGCGCGTCCTGCTCGTCGCACCGACCCAGGCCCAGGCCGACCCGTTCCTGCTCGGCGTGCTCGACGCGCTCGACATCGCTTCGTCCCGGGTCGTCGACAGCCCCACCTACGAGCGCCTCGCCGCGGCCGAATCCACCGATCCCGAGGGGCCGGGGGGGAGCGGACCGAACGCGTCGTTCGACCTGGTGATCTTCGACCACGTCACGCCGGCGCGATTCCCGCTCCAGCCCAGCCTCTCGTTCGCCGCGGGCCTGCCCGGCCCGTCGTCCGACAAACCCGCCGCCGCGCTCGCTGCGACGCCCCCCGCCGGCCCCGCGGCCGCGGCGCCCTCCTCGCGGTTCGCCACCTGGGACCGCGCTCACCCGGTGATGCGCGACGTGCGACTCGACTCGATCATCCTGCGCCCCGCGCTGGGGCTGATGCTCCCACCCGAAGGCCGGACCATCGAACTCCCCGACCGCCGGCGCGTCGAGGCCCGTTCGCTCGCCATCTCGACCTCCCCCGCGCTCGATCTGCTCGCCGAACTCACCTGCCGCCCGCCGCTCGACAACGCCGGTGGTGTGCGCCAGCGCACGACCCGACACCTGCTCGCGGGCTTCTCACTCGACCGCACGAACTGGGGCCCCAACGAGAGTTTCCTGGTCTTTGTCGCCAACGCCGTCGACTACCTCGCGGGCGAGGGCTTCTCGAGCGCCGGGCGCTTCGCGACTACCTCCGCGCCGGCGCGGCTGGACCTTCCCGACGCCGCGCGCCGCGTGCGCCTCACGCAGGCGCTCGCCCCCGAACCGACGTCGACCGACGCACCGACTCCCCCGACCCCCGCGACGCTCGTCACCGAGAAGTCCGTCGACCCCGCCTCGCTCCCGGCCTCGAGCATCCTTCCCCGCGGCGTGGTCGCCGACCTGGGCGTGCCCCCGCGCGCCGGCCTCGCCGCCGTCGAAGCCTTCTCGCAGGACGGGAGACCGCTCAGCCCCGGCGCTACGTCGTTCGACGCCCTCCTTCCCATCAACCTCCTCGACGCCCGAGAGTCGACCGCGATCTCGCGCCCCGCGCTCGACCTCCCGATCGC
>CALMQD010000275.1 GCA_937871415.1 uncultured Phycisphaerales bacterium
GCGAAGGAGGGGATGAAAGCAGCACCGGATGCGCCGAGCCGCATCCGGTGGCACGCGCAGCGCACTCGGTGGCACGGCGCATTCGGCGCAGCTCGGCGCGCAACGCGGCGCGACACTGACGATCACTCGGCGCAGAGGGCGTCTTTGGCGGCCTGGTAGCGTTCGAGCGTGCCCAGGACGACGCGCTCGGGGAGGTCGGGGCCGAGGCCGTCGGGTCCGGGGGTTTTGTTCCATTGGCCCGCGGCGACGAGTTCTTCGAGGTACTCGCGGAGGAACTGCTTGTCGAAACTCTTCTGGGCGCGCCCGGGGGCGTAGCCGTCGGCGGGCCAGAAGCGCGAGGAGTCGGGGGTGAGGGCCTCGTCGATGAGGACGGGCTGGACCCAGGCGCGGCCCTGTCGCGCGCGGTCGTCGAGGGGGACGCCGAACTCGAACTTGGTGTCGGCGATGATGATGCCGCGGGCGAGGGCGTGGGCGGCGGCGGCTTTGTAGATGGCGAGCGAGAGGTCGCGGATGACGCCGGCGGTTTCGAGGCCGATCAGGTCGGCGGCGTGGTCGAAGGAGATGTTCTCGTCGTGACCGACGGCGGCCTTGGTGGCGGGGGTGAAGATGGGCTCGGGGAGTTTGTCGCACTGGCGGAGTCCCGCGGGGAGACGGACGCCGCTGACTGAGCCGGACTCCTGATATTCCTTCCAGCCGCCGCCTTCGAGGTAGCCGCGGACGACACACTCGACGGGGATGACCTCGCAGGCGCGGCAGATGGTGACGCGGCCGTTGAGGAAGTCGCGCTGGGCGGGGGAGAGGCGCGCGAGGAGATCGGGCTCGAGGTCGTCGAGGCGGGTGGAGAGGACGTGGGTCTGGCAGATGCGGCGCTGCTCGATGAACTTGAACCACCACGCGGCGATGTCGGTGAGGAGTCGGCCCTTGCCGGTGATGGGCGTGCGCATGACGACGTCGAAGGCGCTGATGCGGTCGGAGGCGACCATGAGCAGGCGCGATTCGCCGGAGGCGGAGAGGCCGGGGAGGCGGTAGACGTCGCGGACCTTGCCGCGGCGGACGAGTTCGAAGGGGAGCGCGGGGGCGGGGTGGGCGGCGGGTCCGGAGACGCCCACGGGGGAGTGGTGAGCGGTCGAGGGTCCGTTGGCGCTGGACATGCGGGGAGTCTAGGGCGTTTGTGACGGGGGCTCGGAGGTGGTCGGTGGGTGGTGGGATCGGCTACGCTCCGTGCTGGAGCGGCTCTGTCGGTGCGCGCCGTGCGCGTGCGGGGCCGCGGCGGAGTGTCGGGCACAGCGGGACCGATTCTGGACACATGCTGAACTTCGTGGTCTTCGAGTATGCGAGCGACGGCACCGCGCGGGCGCACCCGGCGTGGGGGCTCAAGCACGCGTACGTGTTCGGGGCCGACGATGTGCCGGTGCAGGCGGAAGTTCGGACGGAGGCGGGGTACATCCGGTGCGAGACGCGGACGAAGGACTCGGCGGGCTTGGCGCTGCAGTTCCCGGTGGATGCGCCGGAGACGAGCGGGCTGTCGGGTGAACTGGCGGAGCGGGTGAAGCGGCTGCGGGGTGATGGGGCCGGGGGTGGGGGGGGGAACGGGTCCGTCGGCGTGGTGACGCTGCAGACTTGTTTGTTGCCGTCGCGCGAGAAGCCGTACCTGCTGTCGCTGGAACTGGCGCGGCACCGGCTGATGGCGTTCTTCAACAAACTGGAGGACTGGGCGCTGTTCGACCTGCCGGGCGACCACCCGGCGCTGGCGCTGTTCGAGCGTGCGCGGCGGGCGTTCACGCTCGCGCTGGTCGAGGCGGCGAAGAAGGACGCGAGTGAGAAGGGCTGCGGCGGGTTCTCGCCCGCGTCGGATCGGCTGGCGCGGTCGGCGCTGTCGCTCGCGGTGGAGGCGTCGGAACTGCTGACGCTGGAGCAGGCGCGGACGCAGTTCGCGAAGCGCGCATCGGGGGAACTGGCGGCGGCGGCGGCGAAGGCGGTCACGCCGCTGAACGCGATCACGGATCACGAGGCGGCGCACAGCCGCAACCTGCTGATCGGGAACGTCGGGGTGATCCTGCCGACGCCGGTGCAGGTGGGGGTGATGGTAAATCCCAACGCGTTCACGCCGGCGCTGACGAAGGCGGCGCAGGGGTGCTGCGATTTTCTGTGCATGCCGATGCGCTGGGTGGACATGGAGCCGACGGAGGGGAAGTACCTCTTCTCGAACACGGACCGGTGGATCGAGTGGGCGGTGCGGACGGCGCGGGTGCCGGTGGTGGGCGGGCCGATCATCGAGTTGCGCCGCGGGTGCGTGCCGGAGTGGATGTACATCTGGGAGCACGACTACGAGACGCTGCGGGAACTGGTGTACGAGCACACGCGGAACATCGTGACGCGGTATCGGCGGACGGTGGGGACGTGGACGGTGTGTTCGGGGCTGCACGTGGCGTCGAACTTCGCGCTGTCGTTCGAGCAGATGATGGACCTGACGCGGCTGGTGGTGATGGTGGTGCGGAAGTTGCAGCCGTCGGCGAAGATCCAGGTGCAGATCGATCAGCCGTGGGGCGAGTATGTCGGCGCGTCGTCGCGGTCGATCCCGCCGCTGGTCTACGCGGACATGGTCCTGCAGGCGGGGGTGAACCCGGACCTGTTTGCGCTGCGGATCGAGACGGGGCAGCCCGAGCCGGGGCAGTCGACGCGGGACCTGCTCGCGCTGTCGGCGATGCTGGACAAGTACGCGTCGTTCGACCGGCCGTTGTCGATCGCGACGGTGAGCGCGCCATCGAAGACGGCGGCGGCGGAGTCGCTGGGGTTGGATGAGGAACTGGAGCCGGGGTATTACCGCGCGCCGTGGAGTCCGTCGTCGCAGGCGCTGTGGATGACGCGGGCGCTGGGGGTCATGGCGGCCAAGCCGTACGTGCACAGCGTGTGCTGGCACGAGTTGTTCGACGCCGCGCCGCCCCTGGTGCCGGCGCCGGGCGGCAAAGCGGCGGATAACCGGTTCGACGGGCTGTTGGATCACGAGGGGAACGCGAAGCCGGCGCTGGCGCGGCTGGGGGCGATCCGGGCGGCGGTGAAGAGCAAGCAGTCGCCGCTGACCTTGGAGAGTTGAGAGCGGAAGGCATCAGGCACTGGGCACTGGGCACCAGGCACCAGGCACCAGGCAGAGTGAACGCGCGGTTTGACGCGCGACGGGTGATCGCATCGATCGCGCGGCGTGCGGACGAACACGGCGGTGCGTCGGTACGCGAACCTTGGATGGATCACGGCCAGATGGCGGCGATCCAGGCGGAGAGGGCGACGGGGATGAGCAGGACGCACCAGACGACGCGGCCGCGGCGGAGGCGCCAGTGGCGGACGATGACTTCGTACCACCACCAGAGCGCCCAGAGGGCGAGGAGGACGATGAAGGCCTGCATCTGGGGCGAGTGGTTGATGAACACGGCGAGGGAGCCCTGGTACGAGCCGTAGTACTGCGCAGTGGCGTACATCACCAGGTGAATCACTTTGAGAACGCAGGCGACGCCGATGAGGAGCGGGAGCCACGCGAACTGGTAGACGGCGGCGCGGTAGATGTGGCGGCGGTGGACCCTGGACGCGGCACGGGTCTGGGGAAGGACGGCGA
>CALMQD010000276.1 GCA_937871415.1 uncultured Phycisphaerales bacterium
TGCGGGAAGGCCACTGGATGGCCATCCCCTACGAGACCAACGGAGACCAGATCGACGTCAACCCGCCCGAGCCTCTGATCGAGCTGCTCAATAGCCTCGGGGGCGGAGACGAAAACACTCCCCACGAAGCGGGGGATGACGAGGACGACGAGTAGGTCCGGTTCTACTTCGTCTGGGGACTATGCCCCTCGGACTCTCGGCGTGGCAACCGACGCCGCACTTCGCAACCCAAGCGGTTTCGTCTTTGTTCGTTATGCAAGTCTGCCGAGACGCGGCGGGGGTAAGCCAGCGGATGGGAGTCCCTCGGCTTCCGGGTTGATCGAATCCGAAACGGGCTTGGCGTTCCTGCCGCCGGTTATTGGACTGGTGCCCGGTAGCTGCGGGCTTTGGCCAGCACGATCTACAGGGATCGTGCTCCGTCTGCGGCTGTCTCGATCCGGGTTGTGCCCCGACCAATTTGTTGCACTGAAACAATGTCGCAACGAACATTGCCGCGGCCATTCGCTATTCTGGTGGAACCGATCGGCACGGCGACTCGATATCGGATCAAGGCGGCAGGGCGTTTTCCGCCGGTCCGATCTCGCGCCACGCCGCTTCTTTCGTCAACGCCAACCCACTCACCGAGGTGTCGTTCAGCATGCAAATCGATCCGGCAGAACTGAAGGGACGCAAGATCGGGCGCGTGCTGACGAAGCTGGGGCGGGTGACGCGCGAGCGCGTTCACGAAGCGCTCGCGATCCAGAAGACGCGCAAGGTGCCCCTGGGCCAGTTGCTGGTCGAGCTGGGTTACTGCACGCAACGCGACGTTCAGGAGGCTCTCGCCGGTCAGGCGGGCATGGCGTTCATCGATCTGCAGAACTATTCGCTCTCGGACGAGGTCCGGGATGCGATCGCGGCCGAGACGGTTCAGGCCTACCAGGTCGTCCCCATCGACTACAACCCGCGCTCCAAGCGTCTGAAGATCGCGATGAAGTCCGCGGACAACTTCCGCGCCGTCGACGACCTGCGCCTCCTGATGGGCTTCAACGTCGAGGCGGTCGTCGCCGATCCGGCGGAGGTCGACTCGCTCATCAAGAAGCACTACTCGAAGCAGGAAGCGGTCGCCGACGTCGTCTCGGCCCTGGCGAGCGACGACAAGTTCAAGGCGCTGGGCGGGGCCAAGAGCGGCGCGTCGATCGACCTCGACACGCTCAAAGAAGCGGCGGAAGACAACAAGGTCATCAAGCTCCTGAACCTGGTGCTGTTGCAGGCGATCAAGGACCGCGCTTCGGATATCCACTTTGAACCCTTCGAGAAGGAGTTCAAGATGCGGTACCGGATCGACGGCGTGCTCTACGAGATGGTCCCGCCCCCCAAGCACCTGGGCCCGGCGATCACCAGCCGCATCAAGGTCATGGCCAACCTCGACATCGCCGAGCGCCGCCTGCCGCAGGACGGACGCATCGAGCTCACCGTCGGGAGCACGCCGATCGACCTGCGCGTGAGCGTGCTGCCCACGATGCACGGCGAGAGCGTCGTCATGCGCGTGCTCGACCGGAGCAACGTGCAGCTGTCGCTGGACCGCATCGGTCTGCGCCCCGACGACCGCGAGATCTTCAACCGGCTCATCAACAAACCCAACGGCATCGTGATCGTCACCGGCCCCACCGGCTCGGGCAAGACGACGACGCTCTACGCGGCGCTGAGCGCCCTCAACGACATCGAGACCAAGATCCTCACGGCCGAGGACCCGGTCGAGTACGACATCGACGGCCTGTGCCAGTGCCAGGTGAACACGGAGGTCGAGCTGACCTTCGCCCGGTGCCTGCGCTCGTTCCTGCGTCAGGACCCCGACATCATCCTGGTGGGCGAGATCCGCGACCTGGAGACGGCGGTCATCGCGGTTCAGGCGTCGCTCACCGGCCACCTGGTGCTCTCGACCCTGCACACCAACGACGCGCCGAGCTCGATCCTGCGACTGCTCGACCTGGGCGTCGAGCCCTTCCTCCTGACCGCGACGCTCGAGGGCATCGTGGCCCAGCGACTGGTGCGCACCATCTGCCCCAAGTGCAAGCAGGTCTACGAACCCAAGGAAGAGGAGCTCATGGAGCTCGGCCTCCTGCCCGAGGACATCGGCAACCGCAAGCTCTTCCGCGGCAAGGGGTGCGACAACTGCCACGGCTCCGGCTACCGCGGACGTCTGGCCATCTTCGAGATCATGGCGATGAACGACGAGCTCCGCGAGCTCGTCATGAAACGCTCGTCCACCAACGTCGTGCGCGACTCGGCGAAGCGCTTCGGCATGCGCACGCTGCGCGAGTCGGGCCTCCTGGCGATCTACGAGGGCCAGACGACGATCGACGAGGTCGTGCGCGAGACCATCGCGGAAGAGGGTTGATCTGCGGCGCTCCCGCGCCCACCGGCGCGGGCGGCCCTTTCGGGTGCGGGGTTCTTGGGGGCGGTGGGGGGGGGGGGCTCGGGACGGATTTCTTCCGGGACCTTTGTGTGTCCCGGTCGCGCTGCGGGCGGCGAGAGCCGCCGGCACTTCAGAGAACGGAGTAGAGGCATATGGCGACCTTCCTGTACGAAGCGCTGAACGCCGCGGGCAAGCCCCAGAAGGGCTCGATCGAGGCGACCACCACGGAAGAGGCGATCCAGCGGATCAAGGGCCAGGGGTACTTCCCGACGTCGGTGCGCGAGCAGAAGGGGAAGAAGGCCGACGCGCCCGCGGCGGGCGACGAGGCCAAGGCCAAGAAGAAGAAGGAACTCAGTTTCTCCTTCGGCAAGGTGAAGCCCAAGCACCTGACGCTCTTCACGCGTCAGCTCTCGACGCTGCAGGACGCCGGCCTGCCGCTGCTGCGTTCGCTGCAGATCCTCGAGGGCCAGCAGAAGCCCGGCAAGCTCAAGAACGTCCTGCAGGGCGTGTGCGAGGACGTCGAGGGCGGTTCGTCGCTCTCCGAGGCGATGGCCAAGCACCCCAAGGCCTTCAACCGTCTCTACACCAAGATGGTGGCGGCGGGCGAGGTCGGCGGCGTGCTCGACATCATCCTCCAGCGACTCGCCGAGTTCATGGAGAAGGCCCAGAGCCTCAAGCGCAAGATCCGGGCGGCGATGCTCTACCCGATCGCCGTCGTCGTGATCTCGACGGTCATCGTCACCGGCATCATGTACTTCATCATCCCGAAGTTCCAGGAGATCTTCCGCGACTTCGGCGTCAAGCTCCCGCTCCTGACGCGCTACCTCATCGGGCTCTCGAGCTGGATCGCGGGCAACAACGTCGGCCAGGCGATCCCGGGCTGGGTGTTCATCGTGTTCGCGCCGCTGTTCATCTGGCTGTTCATCAAGTTCGCCCGCAAGGCCAAGCCGGGCAAGGCGGCGCTCGACACGATCCTGCTCTGGTCGCCCCTGTTCGGCAAGCTCGCCCGCAAGAGCATCACGGCGCGGTTCACGCGCACGCTGGGCACGCTCATCTCGGCCGGCGTGCCGATCCTCGAGGCGGTGCTCATCACGCGCGACACCTCGGGCAACTACGTCTTCGAGAAGGCGCTCACCCGCGTGCACGACTCCATCCGCGAGGGCGAGAGTTTCGCCGGCCCCCTGCGCGAGAGCAAGGTGTGCGACGCGATCGTCGTGAACATGATCGACGTCGGCGAAGAGACCGGCGACATGGACGCCATGCTCCTGAAGATCGCCGACAACTACGACGAGGAAGTGGACGTCGAGGTCTCCGGCCTCATCAAGCTCATCGAGCCCATGCTCATCGTGTTCCTGGGCGTCATCATCGGCGGCATCGTCATCGCGATGTTCCTCCCGCTGGTGGCCATGATCGAATCCCTCCAGGGCGGCAACGCCGTCTGATGTTGGACCCCTTTCCGAAGCAAGGAACCCCGGCGTCATGACCAGCGCTCCCCGTCAACCCGCGCACCCGCGCCGCTCCCGGCGAGCCTTCACGCTCGTCGAGATCGGGCTCGTGCTCATCATCATCGCCGTCCTCGCCTCCATCCTGCTCGTCGGGCTCTCGAGGGCGATCCGCGGCGTCCGCATCGACGCCGAGCGTCAGTACCTCCGCTCCGTGGCGCTCGCGGCCGTGAAGTTCAAGGACGACTTCGGGTTCCCCGTCCCGCTCATCCAGGACACCGCTCCCGGCCCGGTCAACGGCTCCGACGATCCCGTCGTGCGTTCCAAGGCCTTCCTGCAGGACCCCGAGTCCAACGGCGGCGGCGTTCTGTACAGCGAGTTCTCCATCCCCTACTACATCCTCGGCGCCGCCGACAAGGACGTCGACGGCATCGACGGGCTCGGGTACACCAAGCCGCTCGCCCCGGCGCAGGGCGGCGCGCAGTGGGTGGGCGCGTTCTCCCGTCGCGGCCAGAAGTACGAGCCCACGGTCGACCTCGCGCGCGGGAACAACCGCGTCGTGCGCGATCCGGCGAACCTCGCCCGCATCGTCCGCGTCGTCGACCGCTGGAACAACCCTTTCCGGTACTACCGCTGGGAGAAGACCTACTTCACCTCCGGCGCCCGCAAGGACGAGATCGACGACCCCGGCATCGCCGTCGGCGCGTTCACCCCCGACGTCTGGAAGCAGATCATCGCCGACCCGTCGCAGTACCTGCCGCTGAACAACCCCGCCAACCGCAAGAAGGCCCGCCAGCTCGCGATGAGCATCGCGCCCGAGCTGCGCGCGGCGGAGTTCGCGGTCGTCTCCAGCGGTCCCGACGGGCGTTTCAACGATGCGCCGACCAACGTCACCGAGGCGAAGGAAAACCTCGACAACATCGTGGAGGTGAGCCGATGAGCCGCGCCGAACACAGCCGGTCGCGACCGGGCGCCTTCACGCTCACCGAGATGATCGTGGTGATCACGATCATCGCGATCCTCCTGGCGGTCACGATCCCGGGTTTCACCGCGATGCTCTATTCGTCCGAGCAGTCGCTCTCGGAGAACGTGCTCCGCACCGCCATCCGCTCGGGGCGCGACCTGGCGGTCAAGAGCGGCGCCGACCGCGACGTCGCGGTCGTGTTCATGTACGACCCCGCCTCGCAGCGGACGCAGGCGGTCCCCTGCGTGAAGATCGGCTCGCTC
Source organism: uncultured Phycisphaerales bacterium (assembly GCA_937871415.1). Taxonomy (GTDB): domain Bacteria; phylum Planctomycetota; class Phycisphaerae; order Phycisphaerales; family UBA1924; genus JAHBK01. The sequence goes on from CALMQD010000276.1 coordinate 5,065, forward strand.
CGCGACACGAACCCCACCGACGCGCGCGGCGACATCGTTCGCGAGGTCTTCGTCGCTTCGAGCGAGGCGCCGATCGTCACCCTTCCCAAGGGATGGATGGTCCGCGGCTTCGTGCCGCCGGGCTTCATCCTGACCGGCGCCGCGAGCGACAACTGGTACAACGGGGGCATCTACACCCCGACCGCCGCGAACTGGGTCTTCCCCGAGACGGCGTTCTACGACGTGCGCTCGGCCACCGGCGGGCGCAACCGCAACTCGTTCATGATCCGATTCGAGGCCGGGACGGGCATGGTCTCGATGGGCGACGCCGACGCGGTGCTCGTGCTCGCGCCGTCTCCGGACAACACCGCGCGCCGCAACGTGCTGGGGGGCGCCCCCGCCGCCGCCGAGGACGCCTACGACCTCGACCAGGTCGACAGCAACGAGGACTATGTGAAACGGGTGCTGGCGGCGCCACGCTCGGCCCTCACGCTCGACCTGAAGCGCCGGCTCATCGGGCGCGACAGCCCCGACATGGTCCTGTGCCGGCCCGTGGGCCAGATCGCGCTCTACGACGAGAACCGGCTCGCCGGCACGCTCGGGGCCCGCACCGACAGCGTCTCGGGCTCGCTGTACGTGCGCCCCTCCTACATCGATCCGCAGAACGGCACGACCGTCGCGCCCGAGCTGGTCACCGGCGTCACCCAGTCCCGCATCAACCGGTGGATCGAGGGCGACACCAACGGCGACGATCGTGTCTCCTCGGCGAGCGCGGCCAGCCCCGACCGGCCGGAGTCGCGGATCTTCACGATCGACCGCTACACCGGCGCCCTGCAACTGGTGGAGGTGCAGCCATGACGACCCCCGACCGAATCCGGCGCGCGTTCTCGCTCATCGAGATCCTGATCGCCGTCATCATCCTCGGGCTGGGTCTGCTGGGGCTGGCGGCGCTGTTCCCCGTCGTGATCCGCGAGCAGCGGATCGGCACCGACAACGTGCTGGGCGTCACCGTCGCCAACTCGGCGCGGGCGATCGTCGACGGGCCGGACTGGAGCCGCGCGATGCCGGTCCTCCCGCAGGGTGTTTCCCGGAATCCCTGGGTCCACATGCGTGACAGCACCCAGCGCGACCCCGCCGACGTGAACTTCGCGGGCCTCAACTCGGGCGGCAACGGCGTGCAGAAGCAGTACGAGCGCGGCGAGTGGAGTGTGCCGCGGGTCATCAGCAGCACGTCGGGCACGTTCCGTCCCGGCGACACGGTCGTCGGCGACCCCGGCAACGCGTCGCGCCGCATCGCGATCCCGCTGGAGAGCCGCCTGTATCCCTCGGACAGCGACCGCCCGCTGATGGTGTGGGACATCGCCGTGCAGCGCGTGTCGGACTTCGACTTCTCGACCGAGTCGGATCGCGATTCGCTGCGCTACGCGGTCTTTGTGCGCCGGGTGGATCCGCGGATCACGGTCCCGGCCGGCGCGACGCTGCGCCAGGTGCTGCTGGGGGTCGGTCTTCCGAGCTCCGACGGGCGGCGCCTGCCGCTGGGCGAGGACTTGCAGGGCCTGCCGACGCTCGACGGCACGAGCGGCGGCGCCTCGACCGGGACGCTGCGGTACTCGGGCCTGAAGACCTTCCGGTTCGTGCGCGGCGGATTCAACGGTTTCGATATCGAGCCGTCGCTCACCGACGCCAACCTCGACGAGCCGATCACCGCGCTGGCGAACATCGATCCGAACAACCCGACGGCGCGTCAGCTCGCGCAGCCCGGGCAGAAGTTCATCGACAACATGGGCAACATCTGCACGATCACGCGTGTCGAGCCCATGCAGGGCATCCCCGGCCGCCTGCGCTGCGAGATCAGCCCGCCGATCCCGGCGTCGGCCCGCCAGAAAGTCATCAACGGGTACGCCGGCAACGGGCGCCCGAACGAGACCAACTTCAACCGTCTCAGCCAGATCGTCTTCTCTCCCCAGATCCCCGCGGGGGTCGTTGTGACGGACCTCAAGCCATGATTCTCCGACGCAACCCCATCATCGGCACGTCGGGGGGCGGGCGGGCGTTCACGCTCGTCGAGCTGCTCGTCGCCGTCGCCGCGCTCACGCTGATCGCGCTGGGGCTCTCGCGGGTCTTCGCGGCGACGGGCCAGACGCTCCGCGCCGGGCGGCGTGTCTCGCGCCTCAACGAGTACGCCGCGATGGTCGAACGCCAGATGCGGCGCGACATCGCGCAGATGAGCCGCAACGGCTTCCTGCTCATCCGCAACCGCAAGGTGAACGAGGGCAACGCGGTCCAGTTGTGGGCCGAGGACCCGACGTCTGGGCGCGCCCGGCGCGGCGACGAACTCCTGTTCTTCCAGGAAGGCGCGTTCCGCTCCGTCCGCGATCCGATCGGTCCCAACCGCCAGGCGACGGGATCTGAGGCGAGGATCTACTACGGGCACGGGCTGCAGTGGAACCCGCGCTCGCGCGAGTACACCTCCGCGCCCAATGCATCGTTCCCGCGCCGCGCCTCGCCCAGCACGTTCGCGCCGTCGTTCGGCCAGCCCGGGCCCAACCAGTACGCTTCCGACTGGACCCTGCTCCGGCACGTCACCGTGCTCTCGGGGCCGGTGCAGGCCGCGATGCGCGAGGAACTCCCCAACAGCGCCCGCGACAACTACCCGGACAATCCCTACCAGGTCGCGTGGCAGCCCGCGGCGTCGAGCATCTTCCGCATCGACAACGAGACCGCGAACTCGATCGGTTCCACCCGCATGATCCGTCCCACGGCGGAGAATCCGCCGATCTTCGCCAACGGCGTTGTCGACATCGCCGCCACCGACCTGGCCGAAGTCCGCAGCACCATCCTCGACGCGATGCCCGCCCGGTCGCCTTCGGGTTCAGCGGCCAGCGGCAACGACGCACGCACCCAGGACCAGAGCGAGGACTCCTCGCTCGTCGGCGCCACCATCGCGGCTCGACAGCCCGTCTGGGCGCCCCAGATCAGCCC
>CALMQD010000277.1 GCA_937871415.1 uncultured Phycisphaerales bacterium
CGCCGGATCGCCCGCGATGCTCTCGCTCGACGCGATGTCGCTCAGCACCTTCCGCAACTGCGCGAGCGCCCGCGCCGATTCCGGCGACAGGCGGCGCGAAACGTCATCAAACTGCGGCCCGCCCACGCCCGGCTCGATCATCTCCAGCCCCAGCATCGCCGCCGCCTGACGCTGCGGGCTCCACCCCGCCTCCCCGCGGATCCGGTCCGCCAGGCGGAACGACAACTCCGCCCGGTTCAGCGGCTTGTCGACGACGATCGTTTCGGGCTTGCGCGCATCGGTCCGCGCGGTCGCCGCCGCCGGCTGAAACGCGGTCGACCCGCCCGGCTCGATCGCCACCGCCCCGCTCGACGGCCCCTGCACGCTCTTGCCCGGCGCGCCGCCGTTGTTTCCCTTGCTTGCCGCCCGCGCTTGCGCAGGCTCCCCGCGCCCATCGCCCGGCGATTCCGCGACGTCCGCCGGTTGCTGCCCCAGGGTCTCGTACAGAGATTGCAGATTGGCCGCGGCTTCCGTCAGCCCGGCCGCCTTCGCCTGGTTTGCTCCCGCCTTCTCCCCCGGCTTGGCCGGGCGCGTTACCGACGAAGGCCCACTGCTCGTCGGGCCCGATGTCGACTTGGTCTTCTCTTCGCCGCACGAAGCGCCGAGCCCCGCCGCCATCACCAGCGCCGCCGCCGTCAGCAGCCTCGCGCCGCAACCCCTCTTCCGCCGTGCCGCCGTCACCGTCTTCATGTTGAGCCTCCGGCTCTTTGCCCCACGCGGCGCTGTTTCCCTGCGTCGCACTGCATCATTGTCGGTGACCCGGGGGGTCGTTCTGTACTTCCCCGCTCCCCGCCCGACTTCCCGCCGCCCGGTCAGGCACCTCCCAGCGCCTCCACGATCTCGCGGCACACGGCCCGCGGATCATCGCTCGCGCACACCGCGCCCGACACCGCTACCCCTCGCGCCCCCAGCCGCGCAAGCACCGCCACGTTCCCGGGCGTGATCCCCCCGATGCACAGGTGCGGCACGCGCGCCGTCTGCTCGTCGCCCAGGTACGCCTTCACATACTCCAAACCCGAGACCTCCCGTGCCTTGGTGGCCGTCGGGAACATCGCCCCCACGCCGCAATAGTCCGCCCCCTCCGCCGCCGCTCGCCGCGCCTCGTGCATGTCGTGCGTCGAAACGCCCACGAGCAGCCTGTCGCCCGCGAGCCGGCGCACGTCGCGCACCGAGAGGTCATCCTGACCCAGGTGCACCCCGTCCGCGCCCGAGAGGATCGCGACGTCCACCCGGTCGTTGATGATGAGCGCCGGCGCGCGCCCCGACGCCGACGAAGAGTGGGGGGGATCGGGGGAACGACCCCGGCCCGGCCCGACGATTGCGCGCGCCGCCCGGGCCATCCGCAGCAGTTCGCGATCGCTCACCGCCGCCGACTTCTCGCGAATCTGCACCGCGTCCGCCCCGCCCGCGATCGATTCGGCGATGACCTCCTCCCACGGTCGCTTGCACATCGAGCGCGTGACGAGCACGCACAGACGCCATCCGCGGGGCGCGCTCGAAGCCCCCAGCGCCAGCATCAGCCGCTGCTCGCAGTCGTACAACTCGTACCGCGCCTGCTCAAAGATCGTCCACGCCGCGCGCCCGCCCGTCGAAGACTCCCCGATCTTGGCGCACTCCTCCAGCGACCGCAGCGCTTCCCCGGCGCGCTTCGCCGAAGCCGCCGCCAACTCTCGGACGCCGGCCCTCACACCCTCTCGGGCGGCCTTGTTGGAAGTACCCGGGTCGCCGGGCGTGTCGCGCCATGCGATCAGCGCCGCCGGGTCCGCGCCCAGCGCCTCCAGCCCCTCCCTCACGCGGTGCCGGAGACCCTTGATCCGGGCGGAGAGCTCACCATCCGCCAGGACGAACCGGGCCAGATCCTCCATCACGCGCAACGCCTCGCGGGCGCGGTTGGCGCTGGCGTCCACGACCCTGAGCACCCGTTGGTCCACGCCCGGCCTCCGCTCCCCCGGCTTGCGGGATTGCCCGCCCCGCTTTGCCCCGCCATGCTACGCCAGTCGCACCCCCGCGCAGGCCGATAAGACGCCATGCTTCGCCCGGCGAGCCAGCCCGAATCGTTGTTGCTTTCGCCCGCACCCGGAACGGGCGCCGTCGGCGTCTCGCCCCTCGGCGTCGGACACGCCGAGCCCTGCGTCGTCGTCATCTTCGGCGCCTCGGGCGACCTCACCCACCGCAAGCTCATCCCCTCCCTCTTCGACCTCGACCGGTCCGGCGTGCTCCCCAAGGGCACCGTCATCCTCGGCGTCTCGCGCACGCCCATGACCGACGACGCCTTCCGCGACAAGCTCGCCCCCAGCGCCCGCAAGTTCTCCGCCGCCGCCGGCGCCTGGGGCAAGGCGCACGACGATGCCTGGGCCAGTTTCGCGCGGCGCGTCCATTACCACGCCGGCGACGCCGCCCAGCTCGACGCCTTCCCCGCCCTGAGCGAGCGCATCAACGCGCTCGCCCGCGCCGGCGGCATCAGCCGCAGCGCCGGCGGCGCCCCCACCCCCAACATCCTCTTCTACCTCTCGGTCTCCCCGAACCTCTACGAGCCCATCATCGAGAACATCGGCGCATCGGGCCTGGTCACCGAGGGCAAGCGCTGGTGCTCCATCGACCCCGCCGCCCACAGCTGGCAGCGCATCATCATCGAGAAGCCCTTCGGCGTCGACGCCGCCAGCGCAGCCTCCCTCAACCGCGCCCTCGGGCGCGTCTTCGAGGAAGAGGCCACCTTCCGCATCGACCACTACCTTGGCAAGGAACTCGTCCAGAACATCCTCGTCATGCGCTTCGCCAACGCGATCTTCGAGCCGCTCTGGTCGAGCCGGCACGTCGACCACGTGCAGGTGACCGCCGCCGAGACCGTCGGCGTCGGCTCACGCGCCGCGAACTACTACGACTCCGGCGCCGGCGGCGCGCTCCGCGACATGGTCCAGAGCCACCTGCTGCAGGTCCTCGCCCTGGTCGCCATGGAGCCCCCCAGCCGCTTCGACGCCGACGCGATCATGCGCGAGAAGATCAAGCTCTTCAACTCCGCGATCATCGCCGGCGCCGACGACGCCCCCCGACTCGGCGCGTTCGGGCGCTACGGCCCCGACGCCGCACGCCACGAGCCCGCGTACATCCACGAGCCCGGCGTCGACGGCGCGCGAGCGACCGAGACCTACGCCGCCATCCGTCTGTGCTTCGACAACTGGCGCTGGGCGGGCGTCCCTTTCTACCTGCGCTCGGGCAAGAAGATGGCCGGCAAACTCACCGAGGTCGTGGTGCAGTTCCGCCGCCCCCCCACCAACATGTTCCGCACTCTGGGCATCGACTTCGAGCCCCGCCCCGCCAACCGCATCATCATCAACATCGCCCCCACCGAGGGCATCTCGCTCCGCATCGACGGCAAGGTCCCCGGCTCCGCCGCCGGCGAGGGGTTCAAGATCGCCAGCGCCAAACTCGACCTCGACTACGCCAAGACCTTCGGCGGCGAGCAGGTCGAGGCCTACGGCCCCCTCATCCTCGACGCCATCAAGGGTGATCGGACCCTCTACAAGCACCGCGACGAGGTCGAGTCCTCGTGGCGCATCTGCGAGCCCTTCCTCCGCTCCGACGCCCTCCGGCGCGCAATCGAGGAGTATCCCGCGGGCTCCTGGGGCCCCGCCGCCGCCGACGCCCTGCTCATCCGCGACGGGCGCGCCTGGCACAACCCCCGCCCCGACGAAGTGCGCTGATCCGCTCTCCTCCGTCGGGCCGTTCGGCACCCGCTCGCATGTTTGTGTCCCGCCTCCGATCCAGTTTGCTGGCCGTCAGGGATTCACGCGTCAGAGTTTTCCATGGTCCGGGCATCAATCCCTGCGCCGGTGCGTACAGGTTTGCGAAGTCCGCCTCGCCGCAGGGTTTGGGTTTGTGTTCGTGGGCCGACGCCCCCTCCTCGCCGAGTCCGACGCGTCGGTGCTAGCCCTGCGCTCCTCGAATAAGGAACGTCGATGAACGCCCTCCGATCCCCGCTCAAGACCCGCCTCGCGCTGATCGCGCTCCTCGCCGCGTCCGCTCCGGCACTCGCCGGCTCCGGCGTCACCGAGCAGACCGTCACCATCGACAAGCTCACCCATGTCGAGAACGGCGCCGTCATTTCCACGCGCGGCTGCCCGGCCAACTCGGTCTCCAACGCCGCCAACTTCTTCGGCCTGACCCAGGGAAGCCAGATCACCCTCCAACTGGGCCTGGTCGAGGGCGAGGGCTTCGGCGCAACCTTCAACGTTCCCGCCAGCCAGTACCCCATCCAGGTCAACACCGTCGAGTTCTTCATCGGCTCCGTCGCCGCCATCCAGACCACCACCGGCTACTCGGTGCTCATCTACGACGGTCTGCCCACCGGCTCGCCCGTGTATGTCGAGAGTTCCGAGCCCGGCGGTTCCCAGTTCGGCGGGCTCGACGACGTCGTCCTCGTCCCGGCCAACGCCACCTGCAACTCGGGCACCACCAACGCCTCCGCCGCCCGCGTCACCGCCGGCATCGATCCCAGCGAGCCGCCCGAGAGCCAGTGGTTCCTCAACAACACCAACGGCCACAACTGCTTCACGGTCGTCATCCGCATCGACCGGCACAACAACAACGCCGCGCCCACCTGCGGCCCGTTCAACCAGTGCCAGAACGCCTTCCTCGCGACCGAAGCCACAAACTCCGGCGCGCTGAACTTCCCGTCCCTCGACTGGCTCCTGGCGATCAACTGCGGCGCAAGCTTCTGCCCCGCGGGCGCAACACGCTTCAGCGATCTCAACATCTTCTGCAAGCCCACCCGCGACCCGCTCATCGGCGCCACCTGGACCAGCCAGAGCTGCGCCGCGACCGTCGCCGCCTGCTGCGCTTCCAGCGGCACCTGCACCCTCACGACCCAGGCTTCCTGCGTCGGCACCTGGAACGAAGGCGTGCTCTCGTGCGACGCCTTCACCTGCCCGCAGCCCACCGGCGCCTGCTGCTTCGGAACCTCCTGCTCACCGGTCGATGAGGCCAACTGCATCGTCCTCGGCGGCTCGTGGCTCGGCGCGGGCGTCCCCTGCTCCGCGGGCAACGCCTGCCCCACCGGCGCTTGCTGCATGCCCAACGGCACCTGCGTCCCCGCCGTGACCTCGCTCGCCTGCACCCAGGCCGGCGGTTCGTTCCGCGGCATCGGCACCAACTGCTCTTCGCCTTGCCCACAGCCCACCGGCGCCTGCTGCACCACCAGCGGCGGCTGCGCCGTTGTGTCTCAGTCCACCTGCAACCTTGCCGGCGGCACCTGGCAGGGCCCGGGCACCACCTGCTCCCCCAGCCCCTGCACGCTCGGCGCCTGCTGCGCCGGCTCGACCTGCTCCATCACCACCGTCGCGTCCTGCGCCGGCACCCACCAGGGCGTCGGCACCACTTGCAACGGCTGGCCCAGCAACCCCATCACCTGCTGCCCGGCCAACTTCAACCAGATGAACGGCGTCGACGTCGCCGACCTGTTCATGTTCCTTGACGCCTGGTTCCTGGAGTTCGGGCTGACCGGTTCCGGCCTGCAATCCGACTTTATTCCGAACGACGCCGTCGACGTCGCCGACCTTTTCGGATTCCTCGATGCGTGGTTTGCCGGTTGTCACTAGACTGTGAACGATTCGACAACTCTGCCTGGGTCTCCTGCGCCGGGTTTGTGCCCGGCGCGGGGTGTGAAGGGGCTTCCTCGTGGGAGCCCCTTTTTTCTTTCCCGCCCACCCGGGCTCATGCACTTAGTGCGCCCAGCGATACAGCGCCGTCGTGCCGTTCTCGCTGCGCTCACCGCCGGCGCTGCCCCGGTTGATCCACGACACGCCCGACCCGCCGGTCAGCACGCTGTGGGCTCCGGCGCCGCTCGCTGCGGATGGCGCTGTCACGGAACTCGGCGCTGCCCCGGGCGCACGCGACGCACCGACCGCAGTCGTCCCCGGACGCTCCACCCCCACGCTGCTCGTCACCGTCACCGCCTCCGGGCGCAGCGGCTCATCGTGGAACGCGTAGATGTCCGCGTCCGTGAGCGTCGGGTCCTGCTCGTACGCCGGGTCGATCACGCCCTCATCCGCCGAGCGCGGGAACCACTGTTCGATCCACGGATCCGCCGGCGCGCCCGTCAGCGTGTGCAGTTCGCTCCCCAGCGCGATCAGGTCCGCGGCTTCGAGCGCTCGCCCGTGCGGGATCTGCGCCGGCGTTCCCGCCGCCGCTCCATCGAGCAGCGCACGCGCCTCGAGCGCCTGCATCGCTTCGAACCCGGCGCCGGCGCGCCGGCACGGGCGCC
>CALMQD010000278.1 GCA_937871415.1 uncultured Phycisphaerales bacterium
CTGCGTGTTCAGCCTGTTTGCGATCACCGTCACGGTAGGCCTGTTGATCCCGACTGCGCCGAAATGGGATACCAGTGACAAGGAAGGCACTTCCCGGTGCCGGCCAATGGTCCACACCCTCACCGCCCACGCAGCTTCCGATCCGGGGTCGACAGGAGCGAAGAGCCAAAGGTGATAACGCGATCCCTTTGTGGTGCGTTGCCCGTCGCTGACGCTCCGGGTTCCGTGGGGAGGCGGCGCGGCGGTGCGTGTTATGGGCAGCCCTGGAACCAGGCGTCGAGGTAGTCGAAGATGTCGTCGACCCAGAGGCGGCCGTCGCGGTTGAAGTCGGCGATGCAGGCCGCACCACCGTCACCCCCACCGTTTCCGCCGCTGCCGGTGCCGCTGCCGCCGCTATTCCCGCCGGTTGGTGAGTCGCCGCCCTGGCCGCTGGTGTACATGCGGTCGATGCGTTCGCCGGCGATGAGGAAGGAGACTTCGCGGCCGGGGAGGGAGGACCATGTGCCGCCGGAGGCGAGGGAGAGGGCGTCGGCGGCCGCGGCGGGGTTGAAGTCGACCTGGCACGCGGGGCGGCAGCGCGAGGAGAAGCAGAAGAGGGCGCGCTCGCCGTTGGAGAACGTGTCGTAGACGGCGATGGAGAGCCAGTAGCCCCCGCCCGGGAGCACGATGCTGCCGTCGTCGAAGAGGTTGAAGCGGACGCGGTAGGCGCTCAGGCGCGTGCCGTTCACGACGACGGTGGAGTCGAGGGGTTCGATCGAGGTGGCCTTGGCGGTGAAGAGCGCACTGCGGCCGGGGGAGCCCGCCGGCGTGTGGCACGCGTTCGCGTAGATCTCGGCGATGGCGGAGAAGCCGACGCAGTTGGTGTAGATGCAGCCCTCGATGTAGCAGACGCGGACAGTGTGGCAGGGGGAGATGGCGAAGTCGCCGGCGCCGCGGGAGTCGCGGACGCCTTCGGAGAACTCGGAGACGATGCCGCCGGGGGAGGAGAGGTCGGCGGGGCCGGAGGCGTAGAGGACTTTGCAGGAACGGCCGCGGACGCGGAAGGAGAGGTCGGCGCAGCCGATGCAGCATTCGGCGGTGTCGAGCCAGGGACCGGGGAAGAAGAACTCGGCGGGGTCCATCGATGGAGCGCCGAGGATCTTCTTGGGGGTGTGGCCCTTCACGGGCTCGCGCGAGGTGCCGAAGTAGGCGAGGGTCTGGTCGTTGCCGTCGGTGCGGCCGACGCCGGTGATCCAGTAGGTGCCGCCGGGGAGGATGAGCTCGCTGAGTGAGCCGTCGTCGGTGGGCTGCTCGGCGATGTTGAAGGTGAAGCGGACGATGCGGTAGCCGTCGCCGAGCGCGCCGAGCGTCTCGGTGTGGTGGACGGTGAACTTGCGGAGGAGGCGGTCGGGGCAGCCGTTGCAGTCGGAGTAGATTTCGACCTTGGCTTTCTCGAGGCCGGGGAGGGCGTTGGTGGACATGACGACGGAGACGGACTCGATGGTGTGGATCGAGCCCTCGTCGAGGGTGAAGTCGTCGGCGGCCTTGGCGCCGAAGGGGACGCCGCCGCCGAGCATGGAGAGTTGGCCGTCGAAGAGAGCGGGTGCGTTGGGGTCGCCGTTATCCCAGAGGCAGGCGTCGTCGATCTGGGCGCGCGCGGGCGCGGCGAGGGCGAGGAGGGCCAGGAGGGCGAGGGTCAGCGCGCGGCGGGAGGGTCGGAGGAGTGATGAGGGAGACGGACAGCCCGTCCGGCGGACCGAGAACACAAGTCGCACAAGACACCTCCGCGCACACAGGAGGGAAGGGAACCGGGATGGAACGGGGGCGAAGGAGATCGCCGCCCGACGGCCCCAAAAATAGCGACCTAAGGCATTGAGATCAAGAGATTTATGTGCATGTTCAGATATCGGACAATGGGGCGGGGATAGTGGGCTGCGGAAGGGAGAGGGAGGGTTGGGCGGGTTTTCAGACGGGCTGGGGCGTCGAAATTTGGAGCCACTTTTTCGTTTCGTTTAGTGCGATTGTTTCGATTGTTTCGTATAGTCGATGGTGACGGAGGGGGAGGTGGCTTGGGGTTCTCGACGGGGCCCAGGAAGGGGTTGGTCATGGCACTCTTGGATGCGGTCGCGCCGACGCCGAAGGACTCGGAGATGGCGCGGAAGACGACTCATCAGTTGTCGCGATTGGCGCAGCCGGGCAAATCGCTGAAAGTCGTGCCGCAGAATGGAAGCGATGCGGAGACGCTGGAGATTCCGGCGTCGGCGGTGCCGGTGATCCAGGCGGTGCTGAAGGCGATGGCGCAGGGTGACGCGGTCGCGGTTGTTCCGACGCACGCCGAACTGACGACGCAGCAGGCGGCGGATTTGCTCGGGGTGTCGCGTCCGTTCCTGATCAAGGTGCTGAAGGAAGGACGCCTTCCGCATCGGAAGGTGGGCATGCATCGACGGATCATGTTCAAGGACCTGCTTGAGTACAAACGGAGCATGCAGGAGAGGCGTCGCGAGACGCTGGACAAGTTGGTTGCGGAGAGCGAGGACCTGGGCGTCGGCTATTAAGTAAGATGGGCGCATGGCTGACACGTTCACGGTCGTGTTCGACGCGTGCATTTTCTATCCGTTCACGCTCCGGGACTTGTTTGTTCAACTGGCGACGACGGACCTGTTTCGGGGCCGCTGGACGTCGGACATTCATGACGAGTGGACGCGTGCGTTGCTCGCGGCGCACCCGGGCGACGCGCGGCTGACGGCCGAGCGGTTGGCCGCGTTGCGAGACCGCATCGACGAGAACGTGCTGGATTGCGTGGTGACGGGCTACGAGCGGCTGATACCGGGCCTGCAACTCCCGGACCCGGACGATCGGCACGTGTTGGCGGCGGCGATTCGCAGCGGGGCGCAGGTCATTGTGACGAAGAACATCCGGGACTTTCCGGAGGAAGCGCTCGCGCCATTCGGGATCGAGGCGCAGCACCCGGACGCGTTTGTCGCGTGCCTTTTGGACCTGGGCGCGGGGACTGTGTGTCAATCCGTGCGAGAAGTGCGGCTGCGGTACAAGCACCCGCCGGCGGATGTCGAAGCGTACATGCGCATGCTGGAGCGGCAGGACTTGTTCGAGACGGCAGCGAGGCTGCGCGAGTACGGCAACTTGATCTAACCGCGAGGGAGTCTGAGAAACGGACGGAACCGTTCGCGTCCGATCACGGCGCGGCGGCGACCGAGCGCGCGGTGCGCCAGGGGCGTGAGAGGCGTGCGGTGGCGGCGTGGAAGGCGAGGTGGACGACGGGGGTGACCAGGAGGGTGATGACGAGGGAGAGGAGCTGGCCGCCGATGACGACGACGGCGATGGCGCGGCGTTCCTCGGCGCCGGGGCCGGTGCCGATGGCGAGGGGGAGCATGCCGCCGACGAGGGCGAGGGTGGTCATGAGGATGGGGCGGAGGCGGTCGCGGCTTCCCTGGATGACGGCGTCGCGGATGGGCATTCCGGCGGCGGTGAGTTGGTTGATGTGGTCGACCTGGAGGATGGAGTTCTTCTTGACGACGCCGAAGAGGACGAGGATGCCCAGCGCGGAGTAGAGGTTGAGGGATTCGCCCATGAGCCAGAGGGAGAGGAAGGCGAAGGGGACGGAGAGGGGGAGTGAGAAGAGGATGGTGAAGGGGTGGATGTAACTCTCGTAGTTGGCGGCGAGGATCATGTACATGAAGACGATGGAGAGTGCGAAGGCGATGAGGAACTCGCGGAAAGTGCGTTCGAGTTCGCGGCCGCGGCCGAGGGTTTTGACGGAGTATTCCTGGGGCATGTGGAGGTCGCGGACGGCGGCGCGGACGGCTTCGAGGCGGTCGGCGAGTGCGTATCCGGGTCCGACGGCGGCGCGGACGTTGGCGGCGCGCTGGCGGTCGAGGCGGTCGATGCGGGCGGCGGAGAGGGCGGGCTGGATGTCGGCGAAGGCGCGGAGTTCGGCGAGGCCGGAGGGCGAGCGCGAGGCGGGGATGAGCAGTTGAGGGATCTCGCCGGGGTCGGTGCGGTCGGGCTCGGCGAGGCGGAGCTGGACGTCGTAGTCCTCGTTGGTGGATTCGTCGCGGAAGCGTGAGACTTCGTCCTCGCCGCCGACGAGGATGCGGAGGGCGGTGCCCAGGTCGCGCGGGGAGACGCCGAGGTCTGCGGCGCGGTCGCGGTCGATGTTGACGCGGAGTTCGGGGGTGTTGAGTTTGAGGGTGGTGTCGGCGTCGGGCATGCCGCCGAGTTCGAGTGCGCGGACGCGGAGGGCCTCGGTGTACTCGGCGAGTTTGTCGAGTTCGGGGCCGGAGATGGCGATGTCGATGTCGAAGTTGCCGCCGCCGATGTTGAAGGCGGCGTTGGGGCGGATGGAGACGCGGAGGTCCTTGCCGAAGGCGCGGAGGGACCTGCGGAGGTCCTGCATGACGTCGGTCTGCGTGTAGTTGTTCTTGAAGGCGCTCAGGGGTGAGCCGCGGAGGGTCTCGTGCCAGAGGCGCGAGAGGGAGAAGTAGCGTTCTTCGTGGGGGGCGATGATGACGTAGATGTCGCCGCGGTTGACCTGGCCGAGGAAGGAGCCGCCGATGGTGGAGAGGGTGGTGCGGACGGCGGGGTGTTCGCGGACGCGGGCCTCGACGGCGCGGGCGGCGTCGTCGAAGGCGGGGAAGGAGACGCCCTCTTCACCCTGGATGTTGATGGAGAACTCGGCCTCGTCGATGTTGCTGGGGAGGTAGTCCTGCTTGAGGCGGCCGTAGAGGGGAACGGAGGCGGCGATGACGAGTGCGGCGGTGACGAGGGTGAGGGTGCGCCGGCGGACGCACCAGGAGAGGGCGCGTGTGTAGAGACGGTCGAGGACGGCGTAGAAGCCGGAGCGCGAGGCGGCGTGGCCGGCGCGGGTTCCGGTGACGGGCCGGAGCATGCGCGAGGACATCATGGGCGTGAGGGAGAAGGAGACGAGGAGGGAGACCAGGACGGCGACGGCCGCGGTGACGCCGAACTGGTAGAGGAAGCGCCCGGAGATGGAGGACATGAAGGAGACGGGGACGAAGATGACGACGAGGGAGAGGGTGGTGGCGAGGACGGCGAGGGCGATCTCGGCGGTGCCCTTGACGGCGGCCTGCATGGGGGGCAGGTGGTTCTCCTCGACCTGCTTGTAGATGTTCTCGAGGACGACGATGGCGTCGTCGATGACGATGCCGACCATGAGCACGAGGGCGAGCATGGTGACGGAGTTGAGGGTGAAGTTCATCGCCCACATGACGCCGAAGGTGGCGATGACGGAGGCGGGGATGGCGACGCCGGCGATGATGGTGGATCGCCAGGAGCGCATGAAGGCGAGGACGACGAGTGTGGCCAGGAGCGAGCCCAAGACGAGGTGGGTCTCGATCTCGTGCAGGGCGGCGTAGATGTAGCGGGACTGGTCGCGGATGATCTCGAGGTTCACGCCGGGGGGGATGACGGGGGCGAGGAGGGCGACCTCGTTGCGAACGCCCTCGATGACCTCGACGGTGTTGGCGCCGGACTGGCGGCGGACCTCGAGGGCCACCGCGGGTTGGCCGTTGAGGCGCGAGGCGCTGCGGAGTTCCTTGGCGGCGTCGGAGGCGCGGCCGACGTCGCGGATGCGGATGGGCGCCCCGTTGACGACGGCGATGATGATGTCGTTGAAGGCGTCGGGGGATTTGAGGCGGCCCATGGTGCGCAGGACCTGCTCCTGCTGGGGGCCGGTGACGTTGCCGCCGGGGATGTCGGCGTTCTGGCGCTCGATGGCGTCGCGGACGGCGGAGATGGGGATGCCCAGGGCGGCGAGGCGCGCGGCGTCGAGGTCGACGTTCACGGCGCGTTCGAGGCCGCCGACGATGCGGACCTCGCCGACGCCGTCGGAGCGTTCGAGGCGGGGGCGGATGGTCTTGTCGGCGAGTTCGGTGAGTTCGCGGACGGAGAGTTCGCCGGAGAGGGCGAGTGTGACGACGGGGGAGGAGTCGTTGTCGAACTTGGAGACGATCGGGGGCTCGGCGTCGTCGGGGAGTTGTCGGAGGACGGTGGCGACGCGGTCGCGGACGTCCTGGGCGGCGGCGTCGATGTCGCGCGAGAGGGAGAAGGTCGCGATGACGATGGAGGAACCCTGGCCGGAGATGGAGCGGAGTTCGTCGATGCCCTCGACGGTGTTGACGGCTTCCTCGATGACCTGGGAGACCTGGGACTCGACTTCCTCGGGGGCGGCACCGGGGAGTGTGGTGCGGATGCTGATGGTGGGCAGGTCGACGGAGGGGAGACGGTCGACGCCGAGGTTGGTGAAGGCGACGGAGCCGACGACGACCATGGCCGCGATGAGCATCACGGCGAAGACGGGTCGGGAGATGCAGACTTCGGCGAGGCGTTTCATGGTGTGGGGGGGGCGGGGGCGGAGCCGGGGTCCGGGTCTGGAGAGGGGGGAGGAGGGGAGCGGTCGAGGAAGGGGGAGTCGGGCGGGGGAGCGCGCTCGGCGCCTAAGAGTTCAGGGAAGTCGGTGGAGAGGAGGTTGGAAGA
>CALMQD010000279.1 GCA_937871415.1 uncultured Phycisphaerales bacterium
ATCTGGATGTCCACCGGCGCAGCGCGATCGATCCAGGTCTTCACACCCGCCTCGACGCGGCCCAGTTCTTCGGGCAGGACGGCCTTGGCGTGCAAAAAGTCGAACCGGAGACGGTCCTCGGCGACGAGCGATCCTTTCTGGTCCACGCCGTCGCCCAGCACTTCGCGCAGCGCGAAGTTCAGGAGGTGCGTCGCGGTGTGGTTCGCCATGATCGCGGCCCGCCGGTGCGTGTCGACCAGCACCTCGACGTTGTCGCCGACGCTCAGTTCGCCGCGGGTCATCTCGCCGCAGTGCACGACATACCCGCCGAACGATCGCACGCCGTCGACACGGAACTCGCCCGGACCGGCGCGGTGTTCGCCGGCGCGGCTCTCGCGCAGCGTGGTGAGGCGTCCGGTGTCGCACTCCTGACCGCCCATCTCGCTGTACATGCTCGTGCGGTCGAGAATGACGGCCACGGCGTGCGCCTGCGAGCCGGCGCGGACGTGCTCGTCGAAGTTGTGCCCGTTCCAGATCGCCTTGACCGTCGCACGGATGCGCCGGCCGTGGTACTTGTCGGCATCGTCGGTCTTGTCGACCTTGAGTTTCTCGAGCCGGGCGATGGTCTCGGCGGTGAGCGCGAGGCGATCGCCTTCGCCGGCGAACTTGCCGCCCGAGCGGGCGAGTTCCTTGGCCTGCTCCATGAGTTTCTCATAGCCGGCCGTGTCGACCTTCAGCCCGCGTTCCTCGGCCATCTGCATCGTCAGATCGATGGGGAAGCCGTAGGTGTCGTGGAGTTTGAAGGCGTCATCGCCGGAGACCACCGCGACGTCCTTGTGCCCGCCGCCGGCCTGACGAACCACCATCGCACGGTCCGCGGCCTCGCCGAAGAGTTTCAGGCCACGGTCAAGCGTCTTGCCGAAACTGTCTTCCTCATCCTTGATGATCTCGACGACGCGCTGCGGGTTTTTCTTGAGTTCCGGGAACGCGTCGCCGAAGTTCTCGACAACCGTCGGGACCAGCGCCGAGAAGAAGCCGGGCTTGGCGCTCAGCACCTGGCGTCCGTACCGCACGGCGCGCCGCAGAATGCGGCGCAACACATACCCGCGCCCGTCGTTGCCCGGCGTCGCGCCGTCGGTGATCGCGAACGTCAGCGTGCGGATGTGGTCCGCGATGACGCGGTACGCGGTGTCGATGTTTCCCGCGTCGTGTACGCCGAGCCTGCCCGTGTAGGGTCGCGCGCCCGTCAGCCGCTCGATGGCGGCGAAGATCGGGAAGAACACGTCGGTGTCGTAGTTGCTGTTCTTGCCGTTGAGCACGCGCGTGAGTCGCTCAAGCCCCATGCCCGTGTCCACGTGCTTGGCCGGGAGCGGCTTGAGCGTGCCGTCGGGCTCGCGGTTGAACTGGATGAAGACGTTGTTCCAGATCTCGATCACTTCCGGGTCGCCGGTGTTGACCAGTGCCCGCCCGGACTTGGCCCGGCGCGCTTCGTCGTCGCGCCCGTCAAAGTGGATTTCCGTGCACGGGCCGCACGGGCCCGAGTCGCCCATCTCCCAGAAGTTGTCCTTCATGTTCCCGGGGAGGATGTGGTCGTCGGGAAGGAACTTCCGCCACAGCGATCGCGTCTCCTCATCGGGCTCGAGACCGAGTTTCGGGTTGCCCTCGAAGTACGTGGCGTACAGACGATCGGCGCTGACGCCGTAGACCTTCGTCAACAGTTCGAACGACCACTCGACGGCTTCCTTCTTGAAGTAGTCGCCGAAGGACCAGTTCCCGAGCATCTCGAAGAACGTGTGGTGGTACGTGTCCTTGCCGACATCGTCGAGGTCGTTGTGCTTGCCGCCGGCCCGGATGCACTTCTGGCTGTTCACCGCGCTCTTCAGGCCCGCTAGGGGCGAGCCGGGCGCGACCGTGCCGAGAAAGATCGGCTTGAACTGGTTCATCCCGGCGTTGGTGAACAGCAGTGTCGGGTCGTCGTGCGATGGACGTGTTGTCGAACGTGCAGGTGCAAGGCGAGGACGGCACGAACCTGTGCCCGGCCTGGGCGCTCGGCTTGCCCTTGAAGAACTCAATGAACGTGGCGCGGACGCGCGAAACCGGCCAGTGGGCCGCGTGCCCCGCGTTGCTGTGCGGGCTCGTTGTGCGCATAGGAGAAGAGGATGGGGGAGTGGCGGTCATAAGGGTGCTGGAGGATAGGAAGCAGGCCAGCCAATAGCCCCCCGATCGCTCCGCTGATCGGCGAGGACCGATCCCGGCTCAGTCCTTGGTTCCCTCGACGCGCCCGGGGGTCGTGTACTTGGCCAGGGCCCGCTCCAGGTCCACGTTCATGATGTTCGCCAGCGTCGCCAGCCAGGCGATCACGTCGGCAAACTCCTCCTCCAGGTTCGCCCGCTCGGAAGCGGTAATGGGCCGCGTCTTTCCCGCGCGATTGTCGTGCAGTGCGGTCGCCAGCTCCCCCACTTCCTCCATGAATAACAGAAACGTGCCCGCGGCGCCCCGGGCGGAGTCTGTCGCGTAGTACCGCTCTCGGATCAGGTCCTGGAACGACGCGATGGTCAGTCCGTGCTGGTGTGCGTCCATGACCGGATCGTCGCCCGGCGGCGGACACAAGGCAACCCCGCGGCGAGGTGCGGCCGAGCGGACCGCCGCAACCGTCGTGTTAGGGCGCACTATACTTGCGCAACCGCCGGCCCGGCTCGACGCGGACCCGCATCTGCCGCGGGCTGGACCGGGCGGGGACAATGGCAGCCGACGCTTCAAGGACGAACCGATCAACCCCCGCCGGAACCCCGACTCGTGAGGCTTGCCCGATTCCAGATCCTCCTGTTGCTGGCGATCGCGGGCGCGCTCGGCGCGTGCGACAGCCGGTTCCACTCCAGCCGTGCGATGCTCGAGAGCGCGCACGAGACCGGGGCGTTCCAGGCGGCTGCCGAAGTTCTCGACGACCCGCAAACGCTCAGCGCGTATGGCGAACGGAACAAACTGCTGTACTGGCTCGAGCGCGGCTCGGTCGCGCTGGCCAACGGGCGGGACGCCGAGGCGGTCGACTCGCTGAACAAGGCGGACGACTACATGGAGGTGCTGCGTAAGCCCACCACCGGCGACGAGATCGGCAGGTGGCTGCTCAACGACACGGCCGCGCCGTACTACGCGTCCTCGTTCGAGGACATGTACATCAACGTGCTGAAACTGCTGGCGCACCTGCAGGCCGGACGCGTCGCCGCGGTCGCCGATCCCCTCGCCCCCGCCGAGCAGCAGGCCCTGGGCGCGGCGTCCATCGAGGCCCGCCGCCTCGCCTCCAAGAGCGACTTTCTCCGTGATCGGTACGTCCGTGCGGCCGATGCTCTGAAGCGGACGAACGACTACGCCGCGGCCCGCGCCGCGCTCGGCGATCGCGTCGAGTTCTCGCAGGACAACCAGTTCGTCGAGAGCCCGCTGGGCACGTACCTGTCGGCGGTGACATTCATGAAGTCGGGCGAGCCGTCGCTGCAGGAGGTTGCCGGCAGGCGCCTTCAGAGCGCGCTGGACCTGCAATGGGCGACGCAGTCACGGGTCAACCGGGCGGACTTCGCGGGGCTGGGCTCGATGCAGGCACGCGATGCGAACGTCCTGTTCGTCGCCTTCTCGGGGCGGGCGCCGACCAAGCAGCCCGAGCGTTTCGGTCCGGTGCCGATTTACACGTACACGCTGTACTTCGAGGTCCCCCGCCTCGTGCCGCACCCAAGCCGGGCGAACTCGGTGCGCGTGACAGTCGAGCGAGCCGGTGCCGCCGATGCGGACGCCCCGGCTCAGGCCCCGGTCCTGTCTCAGGATCTGTCGCTGGTGGAGAACCTCGGCGCCGTGGCCCAGCAGCACTTCGACCGCGAACTTCCGGGGATCATCACGCGCACGATTCTCAGGAGTTCCGCCAAGGCCGCGGCGTGGGCGGTGGGCACCGAGGCGGCCCGGCGCGCAACCCGCAAGAAGGAATCGGCCCAGGCGGCGGTCGAGATCGCCGGCATCATCGGCGGCCTGCTGTTCGTCACGCAGACCGAGAAGGCCGACCTGCGATCGTGGCTCTTTCTTCCGGCACAGGCGCACGTCGGCCTCGCCCGGCTCGAACCCGGCACGTACCGCGCCCGGCTCGACTACCTCTCGGCTTCCGGCGGCACGCTCTACTCCGGGCCGTGGCGCACATTCGACGTCAAACCCGGAGAACGGGCCCTCAGCACCGTCCTCGAACAGTGGTGGAACTGATTCCACCAGTACCGACATTCTCTCGAACCCGGTTACTCAGGAACCAAGGATCAACCATGAACACGTACAGCTCCCACACCGTCCGAACTTTGCTCATGCTGGGCGCGATCGCCGCGGGCCTCGCCGGCGGCTGCGAGCCGTCCAGACGCGACGTGCAGCGTGTCGACCCGGGCACGGTCGTTGACGTCGACTACCGGTTCAACGACACCGACGCACGCCAGGTCTGGCAGGGCATGAGCAACGACGCCCAGTTCCGCGGCTGGATCGACCGCTGGATGGCCGAGCACAACGGCCAGCGTCCCATCATCATCGTCGGGCCCATCAAGAACAAGACCCAGGAGTACATCGACACCGGCCTGTTCACCCGCAACTTCGAACGCGAGATGCTCAACTCCGGACGTGTCCGCGTCGTGAGCGCCAAGGACGACCGAGGCGACCTGCGCGACGAGCGCCTGCAAGGCCAGGAGTGGAACAGCCCCGAGACCCGCAAGATCCTCAAGAACGAGCTCGGCGCCGACCTCATGCTCATCGGCGACATCCTGCAGGTGAAGGACCGCTCCCTGAACGGCCGCACCGTCGTGAACTACTACCAGGTGAACCTCGACCTGACGAACATCGAGAGCAACGAGAAGGTGTGGATCGGCTCGGTCGAAGTCAAGAAGGTCAGCACCGAGCGCTGAGTCTCCCCGCGTCAAGGCCCTTTGGCGGCACCGATCTCCCGATTCCCGATACGCTCCGCGATGCGGTGCTACTGCGCCTCGACAGCCTGCCGGAGGCGGCTCTGCGCCTGCTTCAGCTCGCCGCCGTCATTGGGCGCGCCTTCGATCTCACATTCGTCGCTGAGCTGGCGGGCAGCGCGGATGGCTTTGAAGAATTACTCGAACATGGCCTGCTGGTAGAGCTAGATTCTGGCCGCGCAGCCTTTCGCCATGCGCTCACACGCGAAGCGACATATAGCGACATTTCGTGGGTACAGCGCCGGGCGTTGCATCGCCGGGTTGCCGAGCGCCTGGAAACGCTCGGGGCCGATCCTCATGCGATTGCGCAGCACTGGCTGGCAGCAAAAGAACCCGAGCGCGCGCGCGCAACCCTGCTGCTTGTTGCCCATAGTGCCTGTGCCATTCACGCCTACCGCGATG
>CALMQD010000280.1 GCA_937871415.1 uncultured Phycisphaerales bacterium
CGCCGCAAACACGCCGATCGCGAGCGCGGCGATGGTGATGAGTCGCAGCGAGAGCCTCACGGTCGCCCGGTCCCGCTTGGGCATCCCATCGTCGGCGATTGACGGCCCGGTCACCTGCTCCACGTGTCCTCCCAGCGCATGCCATCGGCGACCTGGGCCGTTTCGCCGCGTTCGATCATGCCCGCGACGGGGTAGGCGCAGTAGTCGAGGCTGAACGAGCCCGCCGGGCGGTGGTTACCCGAGAGCCCCAGCCCGCCGAAGGGGAGTTTACTCGAAGCGCCGGCCGTGCCGGCGTTGATGTTCAGGCAGCCGGCGCGGCACTCGAGCATGAACCGCTCCGCCGCGGCCTGGTCCTTCGTGAAGATCGAGGCCGCGAGGCCGTAGCGCGTCGCGTTGGCCTGCTCGATCGCTTCGTCGAGTGTCCGCACTTCGCACATGCGGAGCAGGGGGCCGAAGACCTCGTGGTCGCACCCGGGGTCAAAGGCCGCGCCCTTGGGGTTCCATTCCGTGTTCGTGAAACGGTTCACCTTGATGACCGAGGGCGAGACGTAGTACCCCTCTTCCTTGGTGCGTCCGGCCTGTTTCACGCCGAACGCCCGGGCGCTGAGCAGAATCTCCGCCCCAGCCTTGGCGCAATGTTCCTGAAAGTTGATCACCGCCTTCTGCGCGGCCTCGTTGATGATCGGGCCCATGAACACGCCGCCAAGCGGGGTCGCTCGCGGCGTGTCGATCACCAGCCGCTCCGCCGCCTTGGCGATCGCGCGGAACAGGCGGTCCGAGACGAGATTGTGGGCGATCACGCGCCGTGTCGACGTGCAGCGCTGGCCCGTCGTGTTGAATGCGCACCGGACGATCTCGATCGCCGACTGGCGCAGGTCGGCGTCGGGCATGACGACCACCGGGTTGTTGCCGCCGAGTTCGAGCGCGATGATCCGCCCCGGACGATCGAGGTTCGCCTCCATGATCCGGCGGCCGACGGGCCAGGAGCCCGTGAACAGAACGCCGTCGATGTCCGGGTGAGCGGTGAGTTCACCGGCGACGTCGGCGCCGCCCTGCACGAGGCTCACCACGCCGCGGCCCTTGTCGGGTGCGCCCTCCACTATCAGAGCCTCGACCAGCAGCTCCACGAGCAACTGGCCCACGCCCGGGGCCTTGTCGCTCGGCTTGAAGATGACGCAGTTGCCCATCGCCAGCGCGGGGATGATGTGCCCGTTGGGCAGATGGGCAGGGAAGTTGAACGGGCCGACGACGCTCATCACGCCGTGCGGCTTGAACCAGCACCGGGCGGTCTTCTGCCCGCCTCCCCCCGCCGCGCCGAGTTCAAACTCGTAGCCGTTGACGCGGGCCAGACCGCCGATGGGAGAAGTGTCGAGCGTGATGTCCACCTTGCTGGCAAGTGCCGCGGCCTCGCCCTTGGCTTCCCACATGACCTTGCCGGTCTCGTCGCAGATGAGGTCGGCCATCCGCTGCTGGTGCTTCTTGCAGAGTTCCGCGAATCGTTTCAGGACGCGGAACCGGTTGTCGCGCCCCCAGCGAGACCACGCGGGAAAGGCCCTTCGCGCGGCCGCGACCGCCTCGCCCACCGCGCCCTTGGGGCATGCGCCGCGCCACACTACCTGGTCCGGATGCGCCGGGTTGCGGGACTCGATCACGCCCGCGCCGTCGCCGGGCAGGGGGACCCAGCGGCCGTCGATGTAGTTCGAAGGCGGCTGCGACAGACTGGCGTGCTTGAGGGCTTCGGGTCGGATCGACATGCAGAGTCCTTGGCGTGCGTTGAAAAGGATGCGCGCTGAAACACGACGCGTACCGCCGTGCGAGGGCGACCGGCCGGCAAACGCGTCCGACCATTGTTACGCGGCGATACGACCGCAGCACGGGGAGAAGTGCGTTGTGAGCGGGGAAAGTCCGATGCTCAGCGGCGAGGTGCCGCGCTTCGGCGTGACGACTTCGGCCGCTTGGCAACCGAGGACGCGGACGATTGTGCCGCGACGCCGTTTTCACCCGCCGTCATGCCGCCTCCGGGGGCAGGCTCTCCCATCGGCGTGACGCCGATCTCGGCGCCGGGCTCCGCCTGCAGCAGCGACATGTGTTCTTGCGCAAGCGAAACCGTGCCGTCGCGCCCGATCTTCGCCGGAACGTTGACGCACCGGAACTCGCCGTCGTCATCGACGTGGCTGATCATCGCCAGCTCGCGACATTCCGA
>CALMQD010000281.1 GCA_937871415.1 uncultured Phycisphaerales bacterium
TGGGGAGGCCCGTGCCGCGTCCCTCGGTGGTGCTGGGCAAGTACCTCGGGGTCGCGACGGCAATCGCCATCGCGATGGTGACGATCCTGCTGTTTGCGCTCCTGGGCGTGCGGCACGGCGTGCTCATGACCGCCGGCGACACGGTGGACCAGCCGGTGCTCGTCTTCTCGTTCGCCGCCGTCGTCGTCGCGTTCGGTGTGGGCACGTGGGGCAACTACTTCTACGGGTGGGTGTTCTCGCAGACGACGACGCTGCTCCTGTGCCCCCTCATGCTGCTGGCCTACGTGCTGGTGCTGATGGTCAGCAAGAAGTGGCACATCCAGCCGCTGGCGACGGACCTCAAGCCGCAGATCATGATGACCTGCGTGGCGATCCTGCTCTCGCAGCTGGTCATGACGGCGATCGCGACGGCGGCGTCGGCGCGCCTGGGCCAGGTGATGACGATTGTCATCTGCTCGGCGGCGCTCGTGCTGGGGCTCTCGTCCAACCACTTCCTGGGTCGTCGCGCGGTGCAGAACACGCCCATCGCCCGGATCGAGAGCGGTTCGCCGGTGATGCCCAGCCGTCCGGCACTGCAGAACAACTCGGACGAGTACGACGTCGTGCTCGAGCTCGATCCGCGGACCCCGATCCGGGTCGGTTCGCCGTTCTATTACGGCCCCAACCCCAGCGGGCTGTTCCTGGCGACAAGCCCCTACACGCCCTTCAAGGGCGATCTGAAGGACATGAACCAGGTCGCCGACCGCAAGACGCCCGCGGCCCTGGTCGTCGAGAGCGTCGAGAAGAAGAAGATCCGGCTCATCCGCGTCGGCGCGGGTGAGGAGGACGGGGTGAAGATCGCCTCGCGCGTGCCCCGCCCGGGCGATTATGTGTTCCTCAAGCCGACACGCGTGAGCAGGCCCTTCCTCGCGGCGTGGGGCGCGGTGCCGAACATGCAGTTCTTCTGGCTCACCGACGCCGTGACCCAGCACCAGGACATCCCGCCGCGGCACCTGGGCCTGGTCGCGTTGTACGCCCTGCTGATGATCGGCGCCTTCCTCAGCCTGGCCGTGGCGCTGTTCCAGAAGCGCGAAGTCGGCTGAGCCGATGGGCCTCCGGGCGTCGGCGCTTCGAACAACCCGACGCACTCATTCCAGCGAAGTCGGCACCTCGCGCTTGCGGGTCTCTTCGATGAGCGTCCCGAGCGTGTAGTGGTGCCCGCACTCGGGGCACGAGAGGTTCGTCAGGCCCGACAGGTCGTACTTGCAGTTGGGGCACAGCACGCGGCGCAGGTTCTCGATGCCCAGGCGCTTGGCCCGCTCGCGCGGCGATTCGGTCCACGCGAACATCCAGAAGATGAGAATCAGCGGCGGCGCGAGTGCGATCAGCACACAACCCACGGGGCCACCGACTTCCGGGAACGGCAACACAAGCAGCCCGATCGCGGTGAGCGCCCCCATGATCAGATAGCCGTACACGATGCCGCGCACGGTGCTGTGCTTGCGGGCCGAGTTCCAACAAACGACTCCGCGCCAAATGAGCCAGAAGAGGCCGAGCCCTATGAGCCCCCACACCACGAGCACACCCAGAAATCCGCCAACGGAATAGGGGTCGCGCTGCTGCCAGTTGAATGAGCGTCTCACCAGTTCCTCACTCAGCGCGGCCGAGAATCCAGCGCAGGCGGCGAGAATCGGGAGCATGCATACGGAGATGATCAGTCGCGCGACGAGTCGGGGCATGGGCGGGTTCTCTATCGGGAGGTCGGCGGCCGCGTGATCACCGGAAGGCCGATGGGCGGCTTCGCCGGATTACCTGCCGTCGCTGGAGCCGGCTGTGAAGGCGGGGAAGTCAACGAGACTCCGCTGGCCGACGCGAGCCGTGCACGAAGCACCGCGAGCAGCGAGAGCGGCTGAGTGAGGTAGTTGGGGGGCGGGCGGTAGTAGATTTCAAAGTGGGCCTTGTCGGTGTCCGTGGCGGCTGGCGGCAGGAGCGTCACCTGCGCCCCCCCGCCTCCTCCGCCTCCCGCATCGCTCGACCCGCCCACACCAACGCTCCTGCCGCGGTCTTTGTTCGTGCCGGAACTCGAAGTACCCGTCCCGGCGGGCGTCGCGAGCATCGAGGCGACCTCCTGAGCGTTCTCGCTCCGCACCCGCAGCAGCACGTCCTTTTCGCGCAGGCCCACCGAGCGCACCCCCAACGCCGAGCACCCGGCGCGGAGCGTCGCGAGTTGCAGCAGGCGGTCGACCCCGCCGCCGGGGGGGAACGGGCCGTAGGCCTGCCGCAGTTCGGTCTCGACGCGCTGCACCTCGGCGACGCTCTGCGCCAGCGCGATGCGTCGGTACGCCTCCATGCGGCGCTGGTCCGAGGGGATGTAGGTCTTGGGGATGAGCCCCGTGACGCCGATCTCGATGGTCGTCTCGCTGGCGGTCTCGGTGCGCTCGTGCTTGAGTTCCTTGACCGCGCGGTCCAGGAGTTGGCAGTACATCTCGTAGCCGACGGCGGCGATGTGCCCGCTCTGCTCGGGGCCCAGGATGTTGCCCGCGCCGCGGATCTCCAGGTCGCGCATCGCGATCTTGAACCCCGCCCCGAGCATCGAGAACTCCTCGATGGCCTTGAGCCTCTTGACGCTCTTCTCGGGGATGTGGCGCTCGGGGTCGAGCAGCATGTAGCAGTACGCGCGGTGCTTGCTGCGCCCGACGCGTCCGCGCAGCTGGTGCAGGTCGGCCAGGCCGAACTTGTCGGCGTGGTTGATGAACATCGTGTTCGCCGTGGGGATGTCGATGCCCGACTCGATGATCGTGGTCGAGACGAGGATGTCGGCGCCGTCCTTGCCCGGCCCGCGCATGAACCGGAGCATGACCTCCTCGAGCTCGTGGTCGGGCATCTGGCCGTGGCCGACGACGATCCGCGCGTCGGGCGCGAGTTTCTGGATCTCGTCGGCCACGGAGACGATGTCGTAGACGCGGTTGTGGACGAAGTAGCACTGCCCGCCGCGCGAGAGTTCGCGCGCGATCGCCTGCTGCACGCGCCGGGCGTTGTAGGGGATGACCTCGGTGACGACGGCGCGCCGGTCGACCGGCGCCGTGGTGAGGCTCGAGATGTCGCGCAGGCCCAGCATCGACAGGTGGAGCGTGCGCGGGATCGGCGTGGCGCTGAGCGTGAGCACGTCGACCGTCATGCGCAGCGACAGCAGCCGTTCCTTGTGCTCGACGCCGAAGCGCTGCTCTTCGTCGATCACCACCAGGCCCAGGTCGGCGAACTTCACGTCCTTGCTCAGCAGGCGGTGCGTGCCGATGATCACGTCGACCGAGCCCTTGCGCAGGTCGGCCAGGATCCGGTTGATCTCCTGGGTCGTCTTGAACCGGGAGATCGACTCGACGCGGAACGGGTAGTCCGCGAAGCGGGCCTTGAACGTGCGTTCGTGCTGCTCGGCGAGCACGGTCGTCGGCACGAGCACCGCCGTCTGCTTCCCGAACTCGCACGCCTTGAACGCCGCGCGGATCGCCAGCTCGGTCTTGCCGAAGCCCACGTCGCCGCAGAGCAGGCGGTCCATCGGCCGCTGCGTCTGCATGTCGCGCTTGATCTCGCTCAGCGCCGCGAGCTGGTCCGGCGTCTCCTCGAACGGGAACTCGCCCTCGAACTCCTGCTGCCAGCGCGTGTCGTCGGGGAAGCGCGTGCCCGGCAGGTGCTCGCGCGCGGCCCGGATGCGCAGCAGCTCGCCCGCGAGGTCCTTGACGCTCTCGGCGACCTGCTCCTTCTGGCGCTTCCAGCGCGTGCCGCCGAGCGTCGAGAGCGTCGGGGCGCTCCTGGCCCCCAGCCCGCCCACGTACTTCTGCACGTGGTCGATCTTGCCCGCGGGGACGTGGATCTGCGATCGCCCCGCGAACTCGATCGTCAGGAACTCTTCCTCGCCCATCTGCGTGCCGTCGCCGGCGTCCGGGCCGCCCCCGCCGCGGGCGTCGCGCTTCTTGCGCGGGCGCTCGGAGGGGAGCGTCACCGGGCCCGCGGCCTTGACGCGCCGGGCCTGCATGACCCTCAGGCCCCTGAAGACGCCGATGCCGTGGTCCCGGTGCACGACGTAGTCGCCCGGCGCGAAGTCGAGGAACGTGTCGATCGCTCGGGCCGCGCGCAGGCGATCGCCGGTGCCCGCGGTTGAGCCCGCCCCTCCGCGCCGGGCCCGGAGCGCGGAGCGCCGCGCCTCGAATCGGTGCAGCAGTTCGTGGTACGGCAGGACGATGAGCCCGTCCCACTCAAAGCCGCGGTGCAGGTAGGCCGCGAGGGGCACGATGCGCCCGGAGGATCCCGGCGCGTGTTCGTCGAGCAGCTCGCGCAGGCGCGAGAACTCTCCGCCATTGGCGGCGCAGATCACGGCCCTCGCGCCCGACGCGCCGTCGCCGCGGCCTTCCCCCCCGGTGCGCCGGGCCAGGTCGCGCAGCGCCTCGCCCGTATCGTCCGGCAGCGCGCCCAGCGAGCGGACCGGCAGCTCGACGCGACGATCGGTGCTCGCGGCGGTGCCCGGCGAGAACTGGTTGAGCTCGATGAAGCACGCGAAGCGCTCCTGCAGCGTCTTGAGCACGCTCGGCGGACCGAAGACGCCCTGCGACCCGTCCGTCAGGCGCTCGAAGTAGCCGCGAGCCTGTTCGAGCACCTCGAACGTCTCGTGCAGCACCACGGCGCAGCGTGCGGGGAGGAGCTGCAGGAGCGACACCCCGCCGGCCCCCAGGCCCGAGAGTCCCGGCGTTCCGGACGGCTGGCCGCCCGTCCCCGGCGTCGCGTCCGAAGCCATCGCGTGCTCGAGCGAGGCGCAGACGAGCTCGACGGATTCGACCGCGCGGTCGGAGGCCATCGAGTCGATGTCGATCTCGTTGATCTTCTCGATCTCGTCGCCGAAGAAATCAAGACGCACCGGCGGGGCGGGGCCCGCAGCGCCGGCGGGCGGGAAAATGTCGAGGATCCCGCCGCGCAGGGCGTAGTCCCCCGCCTCCTCGATCGAGTCGACGCGCTGGTAGCCGGCGCTCTCCAGCCATCGGCAGAGTTCGGCGGGGTCGGCCCGCTGGGCCCGCCGGACGACGCGGACGAGGCCCTCGAGGCGCTGCGCGGGTGGCACGGGCTGCATCAGCGCCTGCACGGGGCAGACGAGCACGTCGGGGAGGCCGCCGGCGCCGGCGTGGTCGTCGGGCTTGTCGGTCGCCGCCAGCGCCAGCCGGACGATCGCCAGCCGCGCCGCGAGCAGGTCCATCGAGACGCTCGTCTCGCCGGGGAGGGTTTCGAGCGCGGGGAAGAGCTCGCAACGAACACCGTGCGCGCCGAGCTCGGCGACGCACTCGTCGGCTTCGTCGAGGTGCGCGACGACGAACAGGACGGGGCGCTGCGCGATGCGCGCGATCGCCGCGGCGGTCAGCGACGCCGAAGAGCCCTGCGACCCGCGCGCTGCGATGAAGCGCCCGGTCTTCCCGGCGCCGCGGACCATTCCCGCGAGCTCCTGCAAGGGCGCGGAACCAGCCAGGGTCCCGACGAGATCGAGGTCCGGAGTTGTGGGGGCGCTCTCGGTCAAACCGC
>CALMQD010000282.1 GCA_937871415.1 uncultured Phycisphaerales bacterium
CCCGGGCGACTGCGCGCTCGACGGCGTCGCCCACTCACCGTTTACTTTCGAGAGAGTGACGCCGAACATCGCGAGGATCGCACCCCAATAGAGCATCGCCGCGACGAACATGGCCAGAAACGACCCGGTCAAGTAACGCGGAGCGGTGCGGCGTTTGGTCTGCATATGACCCTCGTCGGCTTTTGAACGTTTACCGATCCAGTTCCGCCGCGACGACGTTGATGGAGCCGAGGATGGCGGGGATGTCGGAGACCATGTGGCCTTCGGTCATCTTGGCCATGACCTGGTAGTTGATGAAGCAGGGCGGGCGGGTGCGGACGCGGAAGGGGCGGGCGGAGCCGTCGGCGACGATGTAGTAGCCGAGTTCGCCGTTGGCGGTTTCGATGGCGCCGTAGGCCTCGGCGATGGGGGCCTTCCAGCCGCGGTTGGACATGATGAGTTCGAAGTGCTGGATGAGCCCCTCGATGGAGCCGTAGACGGACTTCTTGGGGGGCTTGACCATCTTGGAGTCGGCGAAGGCGTCGACGGGGCCGCCGGGGATGTGGTCGATGAGTTGGCGGATGATGGAGAGGGACTGCTTCATCTCCTCGCAGCGGACGCGGTAGCGTGCGTAGGCGTCGCCCTCGGTGGCGACGGGGACCTGGAAGGAGACGGCGGGGGCGCCGTGGCCGTCCCAGTTGTCCTTGTAGCAGAGGTAGGGGAAGTCCTTGCGGAGGTCGCGTTCGACGCCGCTGGCGCGGGCCATGGGACCGGTGAGGGACCAGGCGATGGCTTCTTGCTTGGTGAAGACGCCGATGCCGCAGGTGCGGTCCATGAAGATGCGGTTGCGGGTGAGGAGGCCTTCGGTCTCGCCGATGGCCTTCTCGATGTCGTCGCAGGTGTCCTTGACGAGGCGGATGAAGGTGGGCTCGTCGAGGAGGTCGGCCATGAGGCCGCCGACGCGGGTCCAGTCGGGGTGGAAGCGCTGGCCGGAGATGTAGTCGCAGATGTCGTAGATCTTCTCGCGCGGGTTGAAGAGGTAGAGGAAGGCGGTGATGGCGCCGAGGTCGAGGCCGGCGGCGCCGACGCAGAGGAGGTGGTTCTGGATGCGTGCGAGCTCGGCCATGATGGTGCGGAGGACCTTGCACCGGGGCGTGAGTTCGATGCCGAAGAGGGTCTCGACGGCGTGGTGCCAGCAGATGTCGTTGGCGATGGGCGAGAGGTAGTCCATCCGCGAGACGATGGTGACGTACTGGTTGTAGTCGAGGTGCTCGCCGAGTTTCTCGAAGCCCGAGTGCAGGTAGCCGATGTGGGGCGTGCAGCGTGCGACGCGCTCGCCGTCGAGTTCGAGGACCAGGCGCAGAGTGGTGTGCGTGGCGGGATGCTGAGGACCGAAGTTCAGGATCCAGCGCTCGCCGGTGTCGGGGCGGTCCTTGAGGTAGTCGGTCTTCTCGATGTCGACATCGAAGCCCTGGTCGGGGCGGAGGGTGTACGGCATGGTGCCGGTAGCGTATGCCCGGCGCCAACGGCCAAGGCTTCAAACGGCCAAGGGGCCGGGGCTGCCGAGCGGCCGGATGAAGGCGGGGGCGTGGAGGAGACGGCGGGAGCCAGGGGTCAGCCGGTGCGCGAGATGCCGGCAAGGGCGGACTGCTGGGTCTGGAGTTGCGCGAGCGTGGTCTCGAGGGTGGCGAACTGGTTCTGGAGGAAGAGTTGGCGCGACTCGAGTTTCTTGTCGATCGCGGCGATGCGGTCGTTCTGGAGGTCGATCTGGTCGCCGAGGGTGTTGCTGGCGCGGGTGAGGATGCCGTCGGTGCGGTCGATGAACTGGTCGACGGTGGCGGCGAGGAGTTCGGCGATGCCGCGCTGGGTGTAGGCGCCCTCCTGTGAGGACTCGACGACGAAGACGCCGGGGGAGAGTTCGCGGCGGGTGGAGTTGGGCTCCTGGCTGGAGGCGGCGAAGAGGTTCTTGACGTTCTCGGGGTCGGCCTCGAGGGCGTCGCGGAGTTTGGTTTCGTCGAGCTGGAGCGCGCCGCCGGGGCCGATCCGGATGCCGACCTGGGAGAGGTACTGGTAGGTGCCGGTGACGCCGAGGCCCTTGCGGATGATGGTGTTGAAGAGGGCGGAGCGGAGCTGGTTGGGGGCGCTCTCGCCGACGAGGGGGCCGCCGGTCTGCGTGTCGACGTTGTAGCGTGACTGCTTGTCGATGCGGGCGATGGCGTCGTTGAAGGCGGAGATGAAGGTCTTGGCGGCGTCGACGATGGCGGAGTCGTCTTCGGCGACGGAGACGGTGACGGACTGGGTGCTGGCGGCCTTGGCGGTAATGGTGACGCCGTCGATGAGGTTGGAGAAGTTGTTGGTGGTGCTGGTGGCGAGGATGGCGGTGGCGGGGTCGTCGGACCCGAAGAAGATGCGGGCGTTGTCGCCGCGGGTGACGGTGGTGAGGCCGAGGTCTGCGCCTTCGGAGGAGAGGATGAATCGGCCGGCCTCTCCGGTGAGCGAAGAGGTGAGCCGGAGGCGGAAGGGGGATGCGCCGTTGTTGTCGCGGACGACGGAGGCGCGGACGCGGACGTTGGCGGCGTTGATCTTGGTGACGAGCTGGTCGAGGTTCTCGGTGCCGTCGAGGGTGACGGAGCGTTCGAAGGAACCGTTGATGAAGTTGTTGGAGGAGGTGTCGGCGGCCTCGCCGGCGATGTTGAGGTTCTTGGCGACGGCGCCGGAGAGGTCGGTGACCTTGATCTTGGCGGAGGGGCTGGAGACGGAGGGGTCGACGGTGAGGATGATGCCGTCGCCGTTGTCGTTGACCTTGGCGAGGATGCCGACGTTCTTGGAGTTGATCTCCTTGATGACGTCGTTGATGTTCTTGGAGTCGGAGCCGATGTCGACGACCTCGCGCTGGCCGGTGGGCCCGATGATCTCGAAGGAGCCGGTGCCGACGCCGGAGCCGGCGTTGAGGGAGGCGAGGGTGGTGGTGGTGGTGATGTAGCGTCGCTGGAGGCGGTCGCCGGCGACCTTGCCGTCGGCGACGCCGGAGACGGCGGTGTCGATGCCCAGGGCCTCGGCGCCCGCGCCCTGGATGATGAGGTTCGAGGGGCCGGAGGAGGTGTCGGTGATGGTCAGGCCGGTGCCGGTGGCGTTGAGGACGGCCTTGAGGCGGTTGCCGGTCTGGGCGGCGAGGGCGTCGGCGATGTCGGAGATGGACGAGTCG
>CALMQD010000283.1 GCA_937871415.1 uncultured Phycisphaerales bacterium
CCCGCCTCCTTTCCCGATCTCGCCCAAGTTCGCCGACACCGTCCGTCCGCGCTCATAGTCCGCCCGATCGCCCATGTACACCACCGGTTTCCACACCCCGTGCGGCTTCACGTCGTTGTCGAACGCGAACGAGCAGTGGAACCGCACGCGCCCGATGTTCGACCCATTCACCACCGTTGCGCCGTCGATCTCGACCCCTCCAATGTCCGCCAGCACCGGGCGCCCGTCGTCGGTCAGCACCGTCGCCGTTGTGTCCGTCGTGTTCGGATTGATGAACGCCTGCGCCGGTACGTTGCTCGTCTTGGCGAGCAGGCTCAGCGACAGCACCGGCTTCTCCTCGTGATCCTCCAGCACCGGCAACTCGTCCCGGTAGTCGTTCATGTACGCCACGTTCCCGATCCCCGCGTCGTGCAGCCGCCCCAGCACCACCGCCTGCCGACCCGCGACCCGCGCCCGCGCCAGCGCCGGCAACAACACCCCCACCAGCACCGCGATGATCGCGATCACCACCAGCAACTCGATCAACGTGAACCCGCGCGCCGCGCGCGCAACTCTGCCGCGTGCAAAGTGCATGTGACAACCTTTCATCTTCAGATGGAACACTCACCGCGCTCGCGCAATCCCGCGCGACCGCCGCTCCGCCCGGCCGCCAATCACCGCGCCGGGCACGTCAGTTGAAAATCACAACCTCGAAGCGTCTCGGCATCCCCCCGCGCCGAACCGCGGCGGCCCGCGCGCCATCATCACGCGCTCAACCCCGCGCCCCGGCTCTTCACTCGCCCAAGCCTCCACCTCCCCCGTCCAACGCGCCGGCCCGATCTCCACGCTCGGCGCGGCCAGCCCATCGCCCCGCTCCGTCACCGCCGCCGCGCACACCGCGCACGTCTGATCGTCCCCGCCCCCTCCCGCGTGCTCGTCGTGATCGTGGTGGTGCCAGAGGTGCGCGCTCACCAGCGCCATCTGCACCAGCACGCACACCACCACCGCCGCGCCACGCCACCGCCCGGCCCACGCGGCCTTCGCCACCCGCGCCGGCTTGGTTCGTTCCATCACCATCGCCATGCGCCCAAGCCGTTCGGCTCCCGGTTCCCCGTCCCCGCGCCCCCACCTATCACCCCGCCCTCCGGCTCCCCGGCTGCACTGCGCCCGAATCAATATACGCTAGATGCCACTGAGTTGCAAAAAGAGCTGACGCCAACGCCCACCCCCCAACGGAAGCACCCGCGATACCCGCACGCACCCCCATTCCGGTTGCGCAAGACCCGCCGAGTCCATCACTTACCACCCGAGACGGCCCACTTCCGACAGTCCCGCCTCTTTCCCGACCGATGCTCATCCCTCCGTTCGCCGGGCGCTCGGGACGTGGCGGTCCAGCCGCATTCCTCGCACCCCCGGGCCCCATTCCCGCATTTTCCCGAGCAGTTCCACCGGCTCGGGCGAATGATCCCCGTCCCGCACTGCGCGCCGGCTCCGCCGCCCGCGCCCAACAGCAGCACCCAGTCCGGAGCAACACATCCACATGAACGCCATCAAAGCCCTCGCCCTGAGCCTCGCTGTTCTCGTCGCGCCCGCCCTCGCCTCTGCGCAGGTCGACGAATCCGCCAAGGCCATCCTCGCCGAGTCCGCCAAGGCCATCCGCGAGTCCAACGGCCTCTCCTTCAAGTCCAAGCGCTCCGCCACCGGCATGCTCAAGGACATCATCGACTCCTCCGGCGAGGTCAAGGTCTACCGCAACCCCTCCATGGCCAAGCCCATGGCCCTCGTCAACGGGCGCGTCAAGCAGCCCGCCCGCGAGGACATGAAGCTCAACGTCATGACCAACGGCTCGATCGTCCAGTGGCTCGACTGGGACAAGAACCTCCTCGTCGAGCGCCCCGCCGCCGATCGCGAGGCCGACGGCAAGGTCAAGCTCGCCAACCAGATCCTGCCCCAGGTCTTCCTCGACGAGAAGCCCTTCGAGAAGGAGATGAACTCCACCAAGATCACCCGCCTGGGCAACGAGACCATCGGCGGCGAGGTCTGCGAGGTCATCTCCATCAGCCCCAACCCCAACGCCTCTGTCACCTGGGCCATCTCCGCCATCGACCGCCTCCCGCGCCGCTGGGTGCAGTCCACCGGCGAGGGCGACAAGCAGATCGCCATGATGGTCGAGATCTCCGACCTCAAGCCCACGCCCATGTCCGCCAAGGATTTCGACCTCCCGCTCCCCACGAACTTCACCAAGGACGTCAAGCAGCCCGTCGTCCAGTCCTCCGCCGACGCCAGCGACTCCGCCGCACCGGTCGTCCGCGCCAAGGTCGGCCTCGAGGCCGGCACGCCCGTCCCCACCTTCTCCCTCACCGACGCCTCCGGCCAGACCTTCTCCAACGACTCGCTCAAGGGTCACTTCACCCTGCTCCACTTCTTCGGCACCACCTTCAAGTCCTCCACCGCCGGCCTCGAAGACCTGCAGTCCATCGCCGACAAGTACCAGACCCAGAACCTCAAGGTCGTCGGCATGGCCTGCCGCGAGCCCTCCGACAAGTCCGCCAAGGACCTCTTCTCCCAGCGCCTCATCACCTACCCCCTCGTCCCCAAGGCCGACTCCATCCTCGCCGACTTCAAGGTCATGGGCTTCCCCTCCTACTACATCATCGACGCCGACGGCAAGGTCGTCGCCTACCTCACCGGCGCGATGACCCGCAACGAACTCGCCGCGGCGATCGACAACGCCCTGGCCCGCAAGTAAGCCCGACCGAATCCGATTCCCTCCCGAACACCGTGTTCCGCCAACGCCCCGCTCCACGCGGGGCGTTGGCGTTCCGGGGCTCGACGCCTCCGCCGGCCCCCCTACACCCCGCACAACCCGCGCCGCCGTGCGCCGCGGGCGTTCCCACGCCCGCGCCCCGCGCCGCCGGCTCGATTCTGGCCTGCCGATAACCGTGTTGTAGAGTGGATGCCGACGATGACCGTCTTTCGCCGACTCCGTGCTCACGCCGCGCCGGTTCTGGCAGCGCCGGTACTGGCAGCGCCGGTATGGGCCGCGCTCCTCGCGGTCCTGGCTTCCCCCCGCGCCGCACGCGCCGACCTCGCCGAGGACCAGGTCCTCGTCATCTACGACTCCCGTGTCCAGGACAGCCGCGCCGTCGCCGAGTTCTACGTCGGCAGCGCCAAAGTTCCCGGCGGCGCGGGCAACCTCCCCGGCCTCCACCCCGGCGCCCGTGCGCTCGACATCTCCACCCTCAGCGCCACCGGCGGCGGCGCCGCCGGAGTGCTCCCCTGCGACTCGCCCCCGTGCCCGGCGACGCCCGACGTCTCTTACGGCGACTTCGCCGCACGTTTCCGTGATCCCATCCGCAACTACCTCGTCGCGCAGGGCCTCCAGCGCCGCGTCCGCTGCCTGGTCCTCACCAAGGGCCTGCCCCACCGCGTCCACGACTCCGACTCCTTCGGCATCGGCGACAACACGAGCGGCGCGGCGACCGAAACCAACAACGGCGACGCGACCTACTGCGCGCTCGAGTCGGAACTCTCGCTGCTCCTGATCAACCTGAACACCGGCGAGGCCGGCGGCGCGGGCGACTCCAAGGCCGACGGGATGATCATCAACCCGTACTGGAAAGCGACGACCGGGTTCGGCGCGTGGCGGACGTTCTACAACCAGTCCACCAAGTCCATCACGAACAACGTCGGCGTCGGCATCATCTGGAAGGGCGCGACCGGCACCTCCAGCGCCGCCCTCAACCCCGGCGACATGTACCTGGTCGCGCGCCTCGACGGCAACTCCCTCGCCGACGTGCAGAACGCGCTGATGCGCGCCCAGAACATCGTCCTCGACGAAGACACCAGCGCCATCATCCTCGACGAGTCCGGGAGCGACGGCATCGTCAGCCCCATCTCCGACACCGACACCGAGTTCGACAACGACGGGCCCGCCGCCATCAACAACGGCGACGACTACGAGCAGACCCGCGACGCCCTCATCGCCGATCGGCGATGGCTCCCCGCCAACATCCGCTACGACCCCGCCTCCGGGCCCGCGAACTTCCTCGTCGGGCCCCTCGTCTCCTTCGGCGGCGGCATCGTCGTGAGCAACAACATCGCGCACCTCGCCAGCCTCGGCGCCAACCACGCCGGCGGCGCGCCCGGCGCCGCCGCTTCCCAATACGCCCAGAGCTTCAACTACCAGAACGGCGCGACCTTCAACACCATCGAGTCCTTCAACGCCCGCGCCTTCGGCGGCCAGGGCACCCTCGCCGGCCAGGAACAGGCCTCAGATTTCATCGCCTCCGGCGGCACGCTCGCCGTCGGCAACGTCTTCGAGCCCTTCTCCCTCTCCGTCCCCGACAACCTGCTCTTCGTCCAGAACTTCTGGCTCGGCAACATGACCTTCATCGAGGCCGCGTACTCGTCCTTCCCCGTCATCAGTTGGCAGCAGATCGCCATCGGCGACCCGCTCGCCAAGGTGCGCCGCAAGCGCGAGGACATCAACGCCGACGGACGCGTCGACACCGACGACCTCTACGCCTGGAACGAAGTCCCCTCGCCGCCGGACCTCAACCGCGACGGCACGGTCAACGCGGCCGACTACGCCATCCTCGAAAAGTCCGTCCGCGCCTTCGAGAACGCCGCGCTCAACCAGACCACCATCGGTAAGCAGATGGACTGAGCGCGACCAAGGGACCAAGGGACCAAGGGACCAAGGGACCAAGGTACCGAGGGACCCGGGGTCCAAGCGATCAGGGGGTCGAAGGGTCGAAGACAGCCACACCAGCACACATGGGATAAGCCGGATGTCAGCGGTTCGGCGCGCGCTGCGCTCGCCGTGGTTTTTCTTGGGCCCGCGCGGCCCGATCCTCCGATCCCCTTGCAGGGACTTCTCGCGCCCGTTACGCGCCCTCTTTCCCTCGCTCCCTCGCTCCCTTGGTCCCTCGATCCCTTGGTCCCTTAGTCCCTCTCTCCCTTGGTCCCTTGGTCCCTTGGTCCCTCGGTCCCTCGGTCCCTCTCTCCCTCGATCCCTTCTCCCCCTACCCTTCACGAATCACGGAGGAAAGAGCCCCATGACGCTCAGCAGCCAGCAGCCGCGCACGTCCAAGGTCGTCCAGGTCTCCGCCCACGCCGGCAAGCCCGCGGGCCCCGGCGCCGGGGGAGGCGTCATCGGCGGCGTCTCGACCTCGCGCAAGCCCCGGCGCTCATCGGGGCTCACCTTCGGCAAGGTCATCGCCATCGCCGCCTTCGTGCTCATCGCCGGCAGCGCGCTGGGCTACCTCGTGCTCCACGAGGGCTCGAACCGCAACCCCAAGCCGGGCGCCACCACCGGCAGCGGCCTGGCCTCGACCAGCACCATCGGTCCCAGCACCAACCCCCTCGCAAGCCCCCCCGCCGCATCGCCCCCGCCCTTCGAACTCAGCATGGCCCCGACGCAGCCGCGCCCCGGCACCGCTTCCGTCGCCGACCCCGCCGCGACGACCCCCATGCCCAAGCCCGGTCCCGCTGTCGCGCCCGGTTCGGGCCAACCCGGTTCGAGCCAGCCCGGATCCGCGCAGCCCGGCGCCACGCCCCCAACCGGCACGCAGCCCATCCGTGACCCGCTCGCGCCGTCGACCCCGGCGCCCGCGCCCGGCCAGGCGCCCAATCAGCCCGGCGCTCAGCCGGGATCGGCCCCCGGCATGCAGCCCGCGACGCCCGTGCAGCCCCCCTCCGGCGTGCAGTCCTTCCTCGCCGAGGCCGAGCGCCTCCAGGCCCAGAACAAACTCGTCGACGCCCGCGCAACCCTCAACAAGGCCCTGCTCAACCCCGCCGCCGGCGCTTCCGATCGCGCCGCCATCCGCAAGTGGATGAGCGAACTCAACCAGTCCCTGGTCTTCTCGCCCGACGTCGCCCCCGGCGACACGCTCAGCGAGACCTACTCCGTCGTCTCCGGCGACAACATCGAGAAGATCATGAAGAAGGAGCGCCTCGCTCCCGACAAGATGCTCATCGCGCGCGTCAACAAGATGAGCGATCCCAACAAGCTCCGCGTCGGTCAGAAACTCAAACTCGTCAAGGGCCCCTTCCACGCCGTCGTCGTCAAGAGCGCCTTCCGCATCGACATCTACGCCGGCGACTCGATCGCCCCCGGCGCCGCCGGTTCCGCCAGCAGCGGGGCCGCCGACGGCGCCGAGCCCAACTGGCTCTACATCACCAGCTTCCCCGTCGGCCTGGGCGCCCCCGGCGCCGACGGCAAGACCGGCACCCCCACCGGCACCTTCATCGTCAAGGCCGGTTCCAAGCTCATCAACCCGCACTGGGTCAACCCCCGCACCGGCGAGAAGTTCGACGCCAACGACCCCAAGAACCCCATCGGCGAACGCTGGATCGGCCTCGAAGGTCTCGACGACGCCAGCAAGAAGTTCACCGGCTACGGCGTCCACGGCACCATCGAACCCGAGTCCATCGGCCGCGAGATGTCCATGGGGTGCGTCCGCCTCAACGCGGCGGACATCGAGGTCGTCTACGACCTCCTCACGCCGCGCGTCAGCGTCGTCAAGATCATCCCGTAACCCCCGCGTTCGCCGCTCTCGGCTCTCCGCCGCTTGGCGCTCGCGGGCGTTCACCATCTCACCCGGCCACCCGACCAGGAGGCCAAGCCCTCGCGCAGGGCTTGGCCTTCTGGTCGTTGGGCCCACAAGCAAACCTCCTGACCCCTCATCCGATCCGCGCTCCGTCCGCGCACCTCCGCGCCCCTCGGCCTTCCACCGGCCCGACTTCCAGAGGCTCATCCGTGAGTGCGGGTTTGAGCCACTGGAACCGACCTTCGAAGCCATCGAACCCGGCGGTCTTCCGCCGCTGGCCACCGGCAGGCCGTTTCACCCGCCCCCGCGTCGGCGCGTCCGGTATTCCCGCACCAGGGGGAATCCGCACGCGCCGGGCGATCGCTGAGCGCCTCGCAACCGTCCCACCCGTCGCACGCGCTTCGATCACGTCCGTGAACGTGCGCCGCGGGTCCGTGTCCATCAAGCGCGTCACAACCTGCGCCGATTCTCAACCCATCGTCCAGCCGTCGAACGCCCCGACGCGTTCGGGCCGCGCGACGGAGGCTGGCGGAGGCCGGCGGAGGCCGACGGAGAATCGACATGATCGGGCCCAACGGAAGTGGTTCGCATTCGCACGCGGGCGCGGCACAGGCCGCCGGCGGGAGCGTCAACGGACCGCGCGCCTTCACCAAGCCGACCCCCGCGCCCGCCGCCGCGCCGAGCCCGGAGAAGAAGCCCCGCGCCGCGTCCGCGACCGGAGCAGTGGGGGGGGTGGGGGG
>CALMQD010000284.1 GCA_937871415.1 uncultured Phycisphaerales bacterium
GACGTCCTGCGGCGGGTCCTGGTAGTGCTGATCGAGGCCCAGTTCGCCCCAGGCGACGCACTTGGGGTCGCTCGCGACGAGCGCGAGGTTGGCCCAGTCGTGCGTGTCGGTGAGGCGCGCGGAACGCGAGGAGTCGCCCGGGGCCGCGGTGTCTTCGCCCTTGCCGGGCGCGGCGTAGAGCGGGTGGACGCCGGCGGTGCACCAGACGCGCTCGTGGGCGCGGGCGATGCGGAGCGCGTCGAGGCAGTCGCGCGTGGTGGTCGAGATCGTGATGCAGCCGGTGACGCCCGCGGCCGCGGCGTCGGCGAGGACCTGTTGAACGCGCGCGGGCTCGCCGGCGCCGAGGTCGGGGAAGGTGAGATGGCAGTGCGTGTCGATCAAGGACGACGACTCCGGCGTGGTCGGCGCTGAACGGTGTCAGAACGCCCGGCGCAGGGGGTTGGGCATGATGTTGTCGCGCCCGGGGATGAAGGTGTCGGCGATCTCGACGGCTTCTTTGAGGCTTTCCTGGGCCTGGCGCACGTCGATGCTGTCGGGGAGGACCATGGCCTTGGCGAGGTGGTCGGAAGTGGCGATGGCGTCGCCGCAGACGAGCAGGGTGCTGCGCGGGAGCGCGATGAGCAGGCCGGTGAGGCCGGGGGTGACGCCGGGCATGGGGAAGATGTCGACGCCGTCGGCGACACGGTCGGGCGCGGCCTGGCAGCGCTTGAGCACGGCGACGTCGCGTTCGAGGCGGGCGCGGAGTTCCTCATCGCCGGCGAGCGCGGCCTGGCGGAGGTCTTCGGCGAGGGGCACGCCGACGCCTTCGCGCTCGTTCTGGCCGATGTACCAGGTGGCGTGCTCGAAGGCGCGCACGCCGCGCATCGTGTCGTGCTGGTAACTGGTCAGGAAGACGTGCGTGACATCGGAGATTTTGAGGCCGGTGCGCTCGTTCAGGCGTGCGGCGATGGCGGCCTCGGGGAGGCCGGGATCGACGAGGATGGTCTTCTTGCCGCTGCGGATGAGGGTGCAGGTGGCGTGGCCGGTGCGGACGGGCGTGCGCTCGTCCCAGAGCGAGTTGGCGCTGAGGGTGCCGATGCTGATGACGCGGACGTCGATGGCGGGTGGGGGCATGGGTGTGGAGAGCGCGGAACGGAGCGGGTGGAGTGCGGGGTGAGCGCGGAGACGGGATGAAGGTGCGCGGGAGTGGGCGGCGCGGAGAAGCGGCGAGTCAGGCTTGCTGGATCAAGGCCGCCGGATCAGGCCTGCTGGATGAGGCCGCCGCCCTTGATCTCGTAGATGCGGACCATCTCCGGGAGTTTGCCGACGAGCGGCTTGGCCCAGGCGATGAACTTGTCGGTCACGTCGTTGTGGCCGGCGATGAAGTCGGCGGGCATGTGGCGGGTCTTGCCCGCGACCTGCCGGAGTTCGACGCGCGCGAGGCGGACCTTGTACGGCTTGGTGCTCACACGCTGGATGGCGACGCTGCCGCTCTCGAAGCCCTGCTTGGCGAAGGCGACGGCCTGACGCCCGACGTTGCGGGCTTCCGCGGCGTCGACGGCCGAGGCGTCGGGCCAGCAGCGCTGCAGGTAGCCGAAGGTGTCGGCGCGGACGCGGAGGGGTTTGCCGCTGCTGCTCTTGAGGTTCTTCTTGATGAGGTCGGAGAGGGCGTCGCCGAGCGCGCCGACGCCGGAGAGTTGGACGTTGCCGTGCGCGTCCTTCTCCAGGTGTTCGAGGAGGGTGGTGACGATGGGGCGGCCGGCGTGGTCCTGGATGCCCTCGCTGACGGCGATCTGGCAGCGCCCGAGGCGGGCGTAGACGGACTCGACGTCGGCAAGGAACTTCTGGCTATCGAAGTGGACCTCGGGGAGATAGACCAGGTGCGGGCCGTTGCGGTCGCGGAACTTGCTGTCGCCGCGGGCGAGCGCGGCGGCGGCGGTGAGGAAGCCGGCGTGGCGTCCCATGACGACGTTGATCTTGACGCCGGGGAGGGAGGCGTTGTCCATGGAGTCGGCCATGAAGGCCATGGCGTTGAAGCGCGCGGCGGAGGCGTAGCCGGGCGTGTGGTCGTTCTCCATGAGGTCGTTGTCGACGGTCTTGGGGACGTGGAAGCAGCGGAGGTCGTAGCCCTGCTGCTGGGCGAGTTCGCTCACGATTCGGCAGGTGTCGCTCGAGTCGTTGCCGCCGATGTAGAAGAAGTAGCGCACGTCGTTCTTGGCGAGGGACTCGAAGATGCGGGCGCAGTACTCGGCGTCGGGCTTGTCGCGCGAGGAGCCGAGCGCGGCGGAGGGGGTCTTGGCGAGGCGGGCGAGGTCGGGCGCGCTGATCCTGGCCATGTCGACCAGTTCGGGCGGCGTGCGCGTCAGGCCGTTCACGCCGTGGCGCATGCCGTAGATCTTCTTGACGGACTTGAAGGAGCGGAGCGCTTCGACGACGCCGACGAGGGACTGGTTGATGACGGCGGTGGGACCGCCGGACTGGCCGACGACGGCGTTGCCCTTGAGGAGCGCGGACGAGGCGGCGCGGGGCTTGGGGGAAGGCTTGGCGGATTTGGCCATGGGGGAAGAGTCCTTGAGCGGGGGGCCGGAGGGGACAGCGGGGCATGGTAACCGCGGCGGCGCGGGCGGGTCCCGCTGCGGCTTCCCGCCCTGTGCGCAGAGAAAAGGCCCGTCCCCGCTGGGGGTCGGGCCTTTCCCGAAGAGGAAGACCGGGGAGTGGATCGGCGCGGCTCAGGCGCACGTGCCGCCGTTGCCGAAGGCGGCGAACCACTCGTCGAGGAACTGGAAGAGGTCCGAGACGTCGACGTCAGCGTCGCCGTCGAAGTCGCCGCTGGGATCGGCGACGGTCGGGGCGCCATTGGGGAAGTCGAGGAACCACAGGTCGAGGAAGGCGAAGAGGTCGCCGACTTCGACGAGGTGAGTGTCGCCGGCGTAGGCCGCGGCCTTCTGGCAGGGCGTCTGGCCGCCGGAGACTGAGAGGGCGACGGGCGTGGTGGAAACCGAGCCGCAGGGGCTGGTGAGGACGACGTCGTAGTCACCGGCGTCGCCGCCGGCGACGGGGTTGATGGTGAGCGTGCTGGAGGTCGCGCCGGAGATCGGGCCGCCGTCGGAGAGGTTCATGCCGTTGCGCCGCCACTGGTAGCCGGTGGCGATGCCGCTCACGCTGAAGGTGACGCTGTCGCCGCTGCTCACGCTCTGAGCAGAGGGAGAGGCGTTGATCCTGGGGCTGACGAGGTTGGTGTTGCCGGGGCTCATCTGCAGGGCCGCGACGAGGGTGTAGCCGACGTCGGCGAAGCCGATGGTCTCACCGGGGTCGATGGAGTAGGGGCCGGGGAAGGAGCCGCCGACATCGGAGGCGGCCCAAGAGCAGGGCGAGCCGCTGGGGGTGAGGATGCGG
The DNA here is from genome assembly GCA_937871415.1 of uncultured Phycisphaerales bacterium. Classification (GTDB taxonomy): domain Bacteria; phylum Planctomycetota; class Phycisphaerae; order Phycisphaerales; family UBA1924; genus JAHBK01. The sequence continues at coordinate 3,376 of CALMQD010000284.1, forward strand.
ACGATCTGGTCGGGGGTCCAGCCGGTGTTGGGGTCGGCGGGGGCCTGGGGCAGGTTCACGCCGCCGAAGTCGTCGGCGTAGAGCAGGCCGCCGTTGTCGCCGTTGTAGTAGGCGACGGCGTCGACGGCGGTGAATCCGGCGAAGGGACCGGCGTCGAGTGTGCCGTCGTTGTTGGCGTCGTAATCGACGGCGACGGTGGGCGGCTGGCCGTAGCCGAGGACGTAGGTGTTGCCGTCGTTCTCAATGTCGGGGGTGAAATCGAAGACGACGACGTTGCAGTTGGCGTCGGGGGCGGGGTCGAGAACGTCGGCGGTATCGCGGATCAGCAGCAGGCCGTCGGCGCCGGTGCTGTAGGAGCCGAGATCAATGATCAGGTCGACGGTGCCGGCGTTGCCGAAGTCGTTCTCGATGACGACGAGGTAGTAACCGGCAAGGGGACGGTTGGGCGCGCCCATGATCTCGACGAACTCGCTGCCCTGATCGGCGCCGGGGGCGTTGACAAGCAGTTCGGAGAGATAGAGCGGGGAGGTATCGACCCAGTTGCGCGTGGCGGTAGCCATGAACGGCTGGCCGCCGAGCGTGCCGGAGGCCTGGATGACATCCTGGCCGGCGACGCCGCTGGAGGTGTACATGAAGGTGGCCTGGCCCGAGCCGTTGGTCGGGACGGTGGCCATCAACCCGGCGTTGGGGCCGGAGAGGATCTGGAAGGTCACGTTGACGCCGGCGCCGGCGGGGTTGGGCCCGGAGAGGACGCTCGCGGTCAGGCTGTGGGAACCGGCGAGCGCGCCGCTGGAGAACGAAGGCGAGAGGCTGACGCCGGAGATGGGATAGACGGTGAAAGTAGAGGATGTGCCGCCGCCGGAAGCGTTCGCGGTGGCCGTCGCGCTCGCGGTGGCGGCGAGGGGGCCGGCGGGGTTCACGAGCGTGGCCGAGGCGACGCCGGAGGTGTTGGGGGCGCTGATGTTGACCGTGACCGGCGCGGTGAACGCGGCGGAGTTGATCTCGACGGTGGCGGGGCTGGTGACGGGCGCACCGGAGAGGGTGACGGTGAAGTTGACGCTCTGGCCGCCGGTGAAGTCGGGGCCGCCGGCGAAGGTGACGCTCGCGACCGAGGGGTTGGTGGGGGCGACGACGCTGATGTTGCCGGAGGGCAGGTTGAGGGCGGGGGCCCAGTTCGCCGGGTTGGCGATGGCGGTCAGCCAGTCGCTCTTGGTGCCCGAGACCAGTGCACCGGTGTTGAAGGCGATGGTGCCGCCGGTCGCGAAGTTCACGGTGACGGCGGTGTGCCCGGCGACGGAGAGGCCCGGGGGAATGTCGCCGCTGCTGGAGTCGCTGGCGCTCTCGAAGCCGTTGGTGTCGTCGAAGACGAAGAGGTGCTGGAGGGTGTTGTTGCCGGTGAAGATCGGGTCGTTGACGTTGGCGGCCTGGACGGCGTAGATCTGCTCGCCGCCCTGCCCGAGCGAGAGGTTCTGGTAGGAACCGCTCACGCCGCCGGGGATCGCGCCCGAGGTGGCCCAGGCCCAGTTGGCGGTGTTGGTGCCGGAAGTGAAGATCGTTCCGGCGGGGACGTTGCTGGAGAGCGTGACCTTGGTGAGGTTCTCGTTGCCGTCGGCGTCGGAATCGGTGACGCCGCGGAAGCCCGGGGGCGCGGTGATCCAGCCGTTGTCGGTGAAGTGGATGACGGTTCCGGCGGGGAGGTCGACGAGGTTGACGAAGGTGAAGACGTCGGGGGTCGTGTTGTTGGTACGACCGATGATCGCGACGTCGCCGGGTGTGAGGGAGATCTGCGCGTGGGCGCCGGCGGCGCACCAGAGGCCCGCGGCGAGGGCGGCGCCCGCCTGCGCGACGGTGACTCTGCGACGCGTGGACAGACCGACGACTGCTTCACGAAGACCCATGAACCGCTCCTTGCTTTGAATGATGCTGACTCGGATGTCTCTGTGTCGAACGCGCAGCGCAGGCCGCGTGTGGTGACAACAACTCCGCGCCGGAGTTGGGGCGGGGGGTTGAGCCGCCCAGACCGACACAAAGCGGGGAGAGATTAGAAGCGAGGGCTGCGCAACCGGAGCGCGGGAGTGTGAAGTATGCGCTCAGTTCAGAGTGCGCAAAGGTTCTGTAAACACCGGCGTTTTCGACAACCTGACGACACCCTGAACGTTGCGATCCTTGACGAACTCTTGACGCCTTCGCGAGCGCCTTGAACGGGGGTGCGTTGTATGGTCGCACCCTCGGATGAGTGTCCCTCGCCGGGTGTGTTCCCGCTGTTCGTCCATCCATCACTGCAAGGAGAGAGAGATATGCGTATCACTGCATCAGTCGTGGCGTTGCTTGCGCTCGCGGGCGCGGCCCATGCCGGCACCGTCCAGCTCAGCGAGATTTTCGTCAATCCGCCGGGCACGGACAACGGCCAGGAGTTCTTCGAACTCTGCGGCGACGCGGGCGAATCGCTCAGCGGTCTAAAACTCATCATCATCGAGGGTGACGGCTCGGGCGCGGGCTCGATCGACGCGATCCTCGACCTGGGCTCGTTCTCGCTGGGCAGCAACGGGCTGTTCCTGTGGCGCGATTCGAGCAGCGTGATCGACACCTCGCCGACCGCGGGCGTTCAGGGCCCCGACGCCGGCACGACGATCAACGTCGCCGACTTCAGCCCGGACATCGAGAACGGCTCGAACACCTACCTGCTTGTCCGCGGCTTCTCGGGCGCGCTGAGCGCCGACCTGGACACGGACAACGACGGCATCCTCGACGTCACGCCGTGGACGTCGGTGGTGGACGGCGTGTCGATCGTGGAGAACGACGGGGCCGCGAACATCGGCTACGCCGCGGGACTGGGGTTCTCGAACATCGGCGGCATCGCGTTCACGTTCACGCCGGACATCGTGGCCCGTGGCACGGACGGCGTGTGGTACGGAGCCGACGTTCTGGGCACGAACCCGGGCGGTTTCTATGCCTTCGATGCGACGCAGAACACCATCGGCCCCGGCGCCGAGAACTTCGGCGCGACCCCGGGCGTGAAGAACACCGTTCCGGCCCCCGGCGCGATGGCGCTGCTGAGCCTGGGCGGCCTCATGGTCGCTCGTCGCCGGCGCGCCTGAGGCGACGGCCGCGTTCGTTTGTGTGATTGAATCGATTGTCACGCGCGGCCCCTGGGCGAACCGGGGGCCGCGTTGTTTTTGTCCGCTGCGGATCGGCGTGTCGAGGTTACCCGAAGGCGAAGTGAGTATTGGATGCGGTCGCCTGAAGGAACGCACGCGACGGCAATCGATTCGCCCCGTGCAGTCTTTCAGACTGCAAGCGATGCGTGGTGTGTGTGCGGGTGGACCGGCCGCGCACACCGGGGGTGTCGCATCCCCTTCAGGGATGCTCCACACCCCGGCTACTGACGAACAGTCCTTCGGACTGTGCGGTTAGAGGCACGAAGGCGGAAGGGGTGAGTGTGAGGAGACCGAAAGGCGTACGACCGCTCGACAACGTCGAGTGGTTAGCCACTTCGTCGCTTCGTCGCTTCGTCGCTTCCGGGATCGTCTCAGCCCTTCGCGCCCGCCCGTTCGTTGAGCAGCGCATCGGCCACGAGCAAGTCGATGTGCGTGTCGACATCGACGACAGCGTCGGCGCGCTCAGCGGAAACGATGCCGCGCCGGCGGTCGTCGCGTCCGAAGAACGCGTGCGGGCCGGGCGAGACGCCCGACTGAATCTCGAGCATGAGGGCCTCACGCGTGACGGCGATCACGCCGCCGTCGGGGATGAACGCGGGCGGCAGGTCCTGCCTTCTGAAGACGCCGTGGTTAAGGGTGTTTCCTTCCCAGGGCGAGACGCCAGCGGAATCCGGGTCGATGCGGGCCGTCCACCACGGGTGGTGCTTGCCGACGCCGAGGTAACTCTGCACGCTGTCGGCGGGTGGTCGGCCGGGGCGGTCGTTCGCGAGTTCGGCGAGCGCGCGGTCGGTCAAGTCGGGCGGGCGCACGGGGACGTTGGCGTACAGGATCGCGATCGGCGCGCGCGGGATGCGCAGTCCGGGGAGTTCGTGCTCAAGTTGGTTGACGGCGTGCCGGGCCGCGGCGTCGATCGTCGCGCGATCGTCCGCGAGTTCGGCGGGTCGGTCGACGATCCACAGCCGCTTGCTCTCGCCCTCCCCCCCCATCGGGCCCGGGCCTGGCGCGGCGGTGCGTTGCGGCTTGAGTTCGCGGGCGCAGTCCATGTCCCGCGCCAGCGTCTTGAGTTCGTCGTCGTCGGTCGAGAGCGCGATCGCGCCCACGGCGTGGGAGTCGATGGCGTGGCGGAGCGACCAGAAGGCGCACGGCGGGCGGATGCGCCGACCGGCGCACAGAACCTCCGGCCCCACGGGGAGCATGTTCTTCCGGGGGAGGCCCTTGCTCCCGGCCCGCGCGAGGATGATCGCCAGCGCTTTCATCTCTTGGCTTTGAACGCACGATTTACAGGAGTTGGTCCATCGTCA
>CALMQD010000285.1 GCA_937871415.1 uncultured Phycisphaerales bacterium
GGTTTTCGAGGGCGTGGGGAGTGAGGGCATCGGGTGGGTAGGGCATGACGCCGCGGAGGAGGGCGAGGAGGTACTGGGTGGTGAGGGCGGGGGCGGGGTCGTTGATCTGGCCGGCGGAGACGCCTTCGTGGATGATCTGTTCCACGCGTGCGGAGAGGGTGGACCGGATCTGGAGGAGGGCGGGGTCTTCGGGCGTGAGGGAGGGGAAGCCGGAGCGCATGATGCGGTAGACGCCGGGGTGGGAGAAGCCGAAGTCGATGAGCGCGCGGACGACGGCGCGGATTTGGGCCCAACAATCGCCGCGGTGGTGCGGGAGTTCGCGCTCGACGGAGGCGAGGACGGACTCGAAGCCGCGGCGGATGAGGGCGAGGTAGAGTGCTTCCTTGCTGTCCCAGTAGAGGTAGAGGGTTCCCTTGCCGACCTTGGCGGAGACGGCGACGTCTTCGAGGCGGACCTCGTGGTAGGGCCTGGAGGCGAAGAGCGCTTCGGCGGCGTCGAGGATGGCGTGCTCTCGGTTGGCCGGTGTGCGTGGCATGAAGATGCGCGCCTTGTGGAGGGGGTTGGAACTGACCGGTCAGTTCTACGGTAAGAGGTGAGCGTGGGTTTCGCAGAAAGGGCAAGTGGTGAGCGGAGCGGCGCAGGCCGCGTGGGAGAGCGTGGCGTGCGGCACGAAGATTGGCGAAGTGGGAAGGACCGGGTGAGGGCGAGGGCGGGAGTGCGCGCGGGGCGGGGCGGGGAGGGTGTGCGGCGCGCGGCGGTGGTGGTGTTGGTGTTGATCGTGGGGGCCGCGGCGGGCGGGTGCAAGAAGGGCGCCGAGCCGAACGCGGGCAAGGGGGCGGGCGACAAGAGCGGGACGGGGCGCGGCGAGGTTCGGAGCGTGCGCCTGGCGCCGGTGGAGAAGCGGCCGGTGGACCGGTACCTGGAGTTGACGGGGACGCTGTATGGGCAGGAAGAGGTGACGGTCGCGGCGGAGGTGGGCGGGAGGATCGTGGAGGTGGCGGCGGACCTGGGGGACGAGGTGGGGCCGGGGGGCTTGCTTGCGCGGATCGACCCGACGGATTTTCGATTGGCGGCGGAGGAGCAGCGGGCATCTTTGCAGCAGTCGCTGGCGCGGCTGGGGCTCGAGGCGCTGCCGGAAGGGGAGATCGATGTGACGACGCTGCCCCCGGTGGCGCGGGCGCAGGCGGAAGCGTCGAACGCGAAGGCGAAGTTTGAGCGTGCGCGGCAACTGTTCGAGCGCGAGCCGCCGCTGCTTTCGGCGCAGGACTTCGCGGACATCCGGACGCAGAACGAGGTGGCGGAGACGAGCGTGCGGGTGGAGCGGCTGAACGCGGAGGCGATGCTGGCGGAGGCGCGGTCGAAGGCGTCGGCGCTGGCGATTGCGCAGAAGCGGCTGGAGGAGACGAGGATCATCGCGCCGATGGAGCAGGGGCTGTGGTATCGCGTGGCGCAGCGGCGTGTGTCGGTGGGCGAGGTGGTGGGCGAGGACCAGGCGGTGTACCGGCTGGTGGCGAGCGCGGAACTGAAGTTCCGGGGCATGGTGCCGGAGCGGTACTCGGGGCAGGTGCGGGCGGGGGCGCGGGCGGTGGTGAGAGTGGAGAGCCGCGCGGAGGGGTTCGAGGGCGTGGTGACGCGCGTGTCGCCGGCGATCGATGTGGCGACGCGCGCGTTCGAGGTGGAACTGAAGATCCCGAACAAGGCGGGGTTGCTGACGCCGGGCGGGTTTGCGCGGGCGTCGGTGTTTTTGAGGACGGATGAGGGGGCGCGGTTTGTGCCGCGGGGGAGCGTGGTGCAGTTCGCGGGGGTTCAGCGGGTGTTCGCGGTGAAGGAAGGGAAGGCGGTGGAGGTGCGGGTGAAGGCGGCGGAAGCGGCGGACGGGAAGGACGGCCTGATGGAACTGGTGGAAGCGCCGGGAGACCTGAGCGCGGTGGTGGCGGAGGCGCGGGGATTGGCGGGGGGCGCGGGGGTGAAAGTGGAGGGGAAGTAAGTGGGGCGCGGGAGAAGGCAATCGGCATTCGGCAATCGGCAT
>CALMQD010000286.1 GCA_937871415.1 uncultured Phycisphaerales bacterium
TCCAGGAACTCATGAACCGGCAGCAGGAGATGCTGCGCGGCGTGCAGGACCAGCAGCAACAGCAGCAGGATCAGAAGCAGCAGCCGGCAAAGCCCCGCCCGGGCGAGAGCCAGTCCTGAGCCCGCTCCGCGTGCAGCGGAAATGTGTCCCACGAGCGCCGCGGAGGGCGAGCCTATCGGCCCCTCCGCGGCTCTTTTTCTTGTGCGTGGGGCGGGGGCGCGGGCGACGGCGCTAGCGCGCCGGCTCGTCCCAGCGGATGGCGCGCTGCAGGTACGCGCTGTCCTGTTCATCAGCAAGACCGTCCCCGGTCAGTTCGGCGGTGGGCGCGCCGGTCGTCCAGAGTTGGTAGAGGTCCTCGGTGTCTTCCACGCCGTCGGCGCTGAGGTCGAACGAGCCGTGGAGCGGCGGGGATGGTGCGTCGAGCGTGTCGAGTTCGGCGATGGTGACGAAGGGCGCGCCGGCGCCGACTCCGCCGCCGGGCACGCCGCGCAGGCGCACGCCCGAGGCCTGCACGGTCGTCGGCAGCGACCAGTCGATGATCTGGAAGGGGACGGTGTCGTTGAGGGGTTCACTCTGAGTGGAGCCCATCGGGAGCGCGGTCCACTGCCCGCCGATCAGGAGTTCGACGGTGACGTTCTGGAACCAGCCGCCGCCGCCGGGGACGTTGGGGTCGCTGGTGGGTCCGGTGGGGGCGAAGTGCGGGCCCTCGACAAAGCGCACGGTCCGCACCGGCACGCCGGGTGAATAGAGAACGGTGAAGGTCTGTTCTGTGCCGGGGGTGTAGTTGGAAGGGTTCTGGGTGGAGTAGCAGAGGCTGGGGAGGGGGTGTTGCTCGACGCCGCTGGGATCGAACTCGACGGCGTTGCAGAACTGGGCGGGGCCGCTGGTGCCGCCGAGCCCGTAGGGCCAGGGGAAGATAAACGGTGGGTTCGATTGCACGCTCGACGAAGCACTGACGGAGCCGGCGAGGCGGCGGCGGACGTTGTTGCTGCGGTTGCCTTCGAGTGTCTCGGGGTTCACGGATGAAGCGAGATTCGGCGCGCCGGCGGGGTCTGGCGAGATCGCAACGGCCGGGGGCAGAAGCCACTGCCCCTCGCCGCCGGTTCCGCCGGAGTGCGAGACGCGCCCGCCGTGCTGTTCGACGACACGATCGACGATCGCGGCGCAGCGCTGGGCCATGAGGGTGAAGGTGTCCTCGGCGCCGGCGTCGAGGGGGAGGTAGTCGGGAAGGGCGTCGCGTGTGCGCGAGATCCAGAAGCGGTCGGAGAAGTTGACGCCGGGGAACTGGGCCTGCAGGCCGTCGTAGCCGAGCATGAGGCCGAAGAGGCCGCCGAGGGTGGCGGGTGCGTTGTCGCAGTCCCACCCGCAGAGCACGCCGATCTGGATGGTGCGCTTGTAGTCGCCCTGGCCGTAGAGCAGCGCGGTGACGCCGGAGGCGAAGTTCACGCTCGACTCGACCCAGCTGCGGTATTCGAAGGGCGCAACGCGCGGGTTCTGATAGCGGGCGTAGACCTTGTCGCGCGTCGACTCCCAGTCGTTCTTGTCGGGGTTGGCGAGGTAGTCGGCGAGGACGAAGTCGATGATGTCGGCGGCCTTGGAGGTGTCGGGGATGAGGCGGCGCGAGTTGCGGAGGATCCAGAGCGTTCGGTCGGCGGGCGAGAGGTCGGCGGGGGACTGCGTCGCGAGCGCGTACCAGATCATGTAGACCTGCGCGGCGTGGGCCGCGTGGCTGTAGGCGGTGGTGCGGACCGGGAGGGCGCCGATGTCGAGCGCGACCTCGGGCATTCCCGGCGCGAGCGCGCCGAAGAACTCGGTCGTGAGCTGCGCGTCGATCATGAGGCTGTTGGTGTTGGCGCAGCCGAGGCTGGTGGAGGGGGGCGTGACGCCGCGGTCCATGAGCGATCGCGCGGTCGCGTTGGAGACCCAGATGGCGCGGTTGATGTGGGGGATCCAGGCGCTGCGGATCTGTTCGCCGGTGAGGCGGACGGGGCCGTGCTCGCCGAGCGACGCGAGGGCGTCGAGGTAGACGTACTCGACGTCGGTGTCGTCGTCGGCCCACCAGGGGTTCTGGTTCGTGATGAACCCGGTCGCGCCGCCGGGGTCGCCCCAGTTGGCGTCGGTGGCGAAGGGCGGTCCCTGCCAGCGTCCTTCGACGGGGATGCCCGTCCAGTTCGCGATGACCTCGCCGAGCCACATGGCGCGGAGGCGGTCGGTGTACTCGCGCCGATCGATGAGGCGCGTGCTCTGCCAGTCGGCGAGCGCGGGCGCAGCGCACACGAGCGCGAGGACGCTCGCGAGCAGGGAGCGGCGGAGCGAGCCGGTGCGGGCGAGAAGATGGGCGGGGGCGGGGGACACCGAGGCCAAGTGTGCCGCGCCGAAGTGCCCGGCACAAGCGGCTTCTTGCGGTCGTTTGGGCCGGGAATCAGGGGCGTGCGGCCTCTACACTCGGTCCCATGAGCGCGAACAACACTGCGGCCTCGCCGCTGGTCGTCACCGGCACCATCGGCATCGACACGGTTTACACGCCCTCCGGGCATGCCGAGAGCACGCTGGGCGGGTCGTGCACGTACTTCGCGGCGGCGGCGTCGTTCTTTGGGCCGGTGCGGCTGGTGGCGGCGGTGGGGGACGATTTCCCCGAGGAGCATTGCCGCACGATCCGGCACTTTGCGAATATCGACGCGGGTGGGTTGGAGGTGCGGCCGGGGTCGAAGACGTTCCGCTGGGGCGGGAAGTACCACGACAACATGGACCGGCGCGACACGCTGTTCACGGAACTGGGCGTGCTGGCCGAGGCGCCGCCGAAGGTGCCCGAGCGCTTCCGCGATTCGCGCCACGTGTTCCTGGCCAACACGCACCCGGAGGTGCAGATCGGTCTGCTCGACGCGTTCCCCAACCGGGCGCTGGCGGTGGCGGACACGATGGACCTGTAGATCAACACGGCGAAGGCGTCGCTGTTGAACCTTTTGAAGAAGGTGGACGGGCTCGTGCTCAACTATGACGAGGCGGAACTGCTCACGGGGAAGCGCAACCCGGTGACGGCGGCGCGGCACATCCTCGACATGGGCCCGAACTTCGTCGTCGTGAAGAAGGGCGAGCACGGCTCATTGATCGTGCATCGTGAAGGGATCGGCGCACTGCCGGCGTACCCGGCGGAGATCGTCGTGGATCCGACCGGCGCGGGCGACAGTTTCGCGGGCGGGATGATGGGCGCGCTGGCGTCGGGCCTTGGGGGTGGGGCGAATGAAAAGGGCGCGAGCGTGGAGCGGCTGCTCAAGGCGCTCGCGTACGGCACGATCATGGCGAGTTTCAACATCGAGTCGTTCAGCCTCAAGCGCCTGGCGACGCTGACGCGGGCCGAGGTGGACAAGCGGTACGCCGAGTACGCGGGGATGCTGCGGATTCACTGAGCGGGCATTGCCGCGCGCGACGGGGCGCGTTGGAGGGAGGGGGGGGGGGGAGGGGGGACGTCAACCGACGACGGTCGCGGTGATGAAGGCCGCGAGGTAGGCGAGGGCGGACATCCAGCCGAACTGCAGGAGCGCCCACTTCCAGCCGCCGGCGCCGGTTTCGCGCGCGGTGAGGGCGAGGGTGGCGAGGCACTGCATGGCCAAGACGTAGAAGACCAGCAGCGACCAGCAGACCTTGGGCGTGAAGATCGGCGTGCGCCCGTCGTCGCGCGTGGCGGTGCGCATGGAGTCGATGAGCGAGCGGTCGCCCACGTCGTCGTTGTCCTCGCCGGCGACGACGACGGACATGGTGGCGACGAAGACCTCGCGCGCGGCGAAGGAGGCCATCACGCCGATGCAGACGCGCCAGTCCCAGTCCATCGGCGAAAAGACGGGCTGCACGGTGCGACCGATGCGGCCCATGAACGAGTGCGTCTTCTGGTTGATGGACTCGAGGTGGTCGGCTTCGGCGCGCATCGCCGGCGGGCTTACCTCGACGCGCCGACCGGAGGCTGGATCGACGAGCATGACATGATCCACCGTTCCTTCTGGATCGAGCGCCGCGGCCCGCTCGCGGAGTTCGACCGCCTGCTTCGGCGGTTCGGCCTTCGGATATTCCCCGAGCCACCACATGAGGACGCTGATGGCGAGGATGACGGTGCCGGCGTTCTTGAGGAAGACCCACGCGCGGTCGATGGTCGTCATCGCGGCGGTGCGGACGCTTGGGCGCTTGTAACTGGGCAGTTCCATCGCCATCGGTCGCGCCGGGCCGCGGAGGATGGTTCGCCGCGCGACCAGGGCGCTGAGCACGCCCGCGATCATGCCGAGCGCATAGCACCCGACGAAGGCGAGCGCGGCCATGGCGGGGCGATCGGCAAAGAGCAGGCTGGTGAGCAGGACGTAGACGGGGAGGCGCGCGGAGCAGGTCATGAAGGGCGCGACGAGGATCGTCGTGAGGCGCTGCTTGAGGTCCGGGATGCCGCGGGTCGCGAGGATGCCGGGGAGGGCGCAGGCGTGGCTGGAGAGCAGGGGCACGAAAGCGTTGCCCGGCAGGCCGAAGGGGCGCAGCAGGCGGTCCATGAGGAACGAAGCGCGGGCGAGGTAGCCCGTGTCTTCCAGGAGCGAGATGAGGAAGAAGAGCAGGCAGATCTGCGGCAGGAAGACGAGCGTGCTGCCGACGCCCGCGACGACGCCGTTGGAGAGCAGGTCGGTGAGGATGCCCTCGGGCAGGTGGGCGGTAATGAATGACGAGAGGAGATCGAAGCCCTCGATGATCCAATCCATCGGGAACTTCGCGAGCGAGAAGATGGTCCAGAAGAGCCCGCCCATGATGAGCGCGAAGGCGAGCAGGCCGGAGACGGGGTGCAGCAGGACCTTGTCGACGCGGTCGGAGAAGGACTCCTTGAGACCGAAGAGGGGCTCGGGCTCGCGCGCGCCCTTCAGGTACATCTGGTCGGCCCAGGCGCGGAGTGTGTCGAGTTCGGTGGGGAGGGGAAGCGCGGGCGTGGCGATGCGGGCGCGCCGGATCGCGCGGCGCACGTCGTCGATGCCCTCGCCCGAGCGCGCGTTGGTGCCGACGACCTCGCAGCCCAGCGCCTGGCCCAGCGCCGCGAGATCGACGGCCAGTTGCTGCCGCGCCGCGAGGTCGAGCATGTTGACCACGACGACCATCGGCAGGCGGCGGCGCATCACCTCGCCCACGAGCATGAGGTTGCGACCGAGGTTCGTCGCGTCGACGACGACCACCACGACCTCGGGCACGCCGAGGGGCTCGCCCTGGGGCGCGGCGGTGCCGGCGAGGACTTCGCGGCAGACGCGGCTTTCCAACTGATCGAGTTCGATCGAGTAGATGCCGGGAAGATCGATGAGGTCACCGTCGCGCCCGCCCTCGACGCCGGCCTTCACCCGGACGACGCGGGCTTCGAGCGTGGTGCCGGGGAAGTTGCTGGTCTTGTGGCGCAGGCCGCTGATGCGGTTGAAGAGCGTCGTCTTGCCCGTGTTGGGGTTGCCGAGCAGGGCGATGCGGACGACGGGTGCGCGGCCGGGGTGGGCCTCGCGCTCGGACTGCGGCGCATCGGCGGGGGGCGCGCTGACCTCGAGTTGGACGACTTTCTCAGACATCGTCGCGGGCGGCGGCGTGGAGTTCGGCGGATGTGAATGGTGCGGTTACGCGAGCGCGGTGACGAAGATGCGCTCGGCGAGCGGGCGCGAGAGGCCGATGCGGCACGAGCCGCCGCAGGTGCAGTCCTTGGGGTTGGGCCCGACGCCGCGCACGCCGCCGACGGCGACGACGCAGGGCTCGCCGAGACGGCAGAGCCGGACGGTGGCGTGGTCGCAGAGGCCCATGGCGCGGAGCAGGGCGGCGTCGTTGGTGGAGAGGCGGGATTCGCAGATGATGCCGGTCTGTCCCGGGCGGAGCGCGGTGAGCGGGCAAGGCTCCGTAGTGCCGGCGCACGCGCAGGCGTCACCGGTGGAGACGTTCGCGCAAGCACTTCCGGGGGTGGCGGCATGACCGTCTTGGGTCGACATCGGGCGAACTCCGGAGGGCCTGCGTGCGGCTGGGTGCCGCGGCCCTTGAACCGTACGCGAACTGAGACTCAATCGCAACAAACACCGGCCCTTAATACATGATATATCAATCCGTTAATGCGTGCGTGCGGATGCCGCGGCATTGCGGGATTTCCACCGGGCTCGCCGATAACGAGCGTCTATGTCCCGTGGCGGCACGTTTCAGTCACCCCGTTCGCCCGCCGGTCCACCATCGGCGGACGAACTTTCAGCGCAACTGACTGATTGCCATGATGTTAGCGATGATCCCGGGAGGGTGGAGGGGCCACAGGTCGCGGCGGAGGTCGAGGCCAAGCCCACGCCCCTGTTCCGGTTCGATCCGGGTTGGCTGTTCCTGATCTCGGGGTTGGTCATTGTCGCGGCGGTGGTGCTCATCCCCGCGCAGCACGACCTGGACGAGGCGCGCTGGCAGCGGGACCGGGCGCTCGCGATCGAGCAGCATCGGACGGAGCGATTGAGCCGGTACGGCGCCTATCTCGCGGCGCTGCGGCAGGATGATCCGTGCGTGTTGTTGTCGCTGGCGGCGACGCAGTTGAACCTGTCGCCGCGTGATCGCGTGCCGCTGGATGAGCGGACGGAGATCGCGCGGACGTCGGCGTCGGTGTTCCCGAACCTGGAGCCGGGTCCGCTGGTGTTGCCGCCCAAGCCGCGTGCTTCCGACGTTCGGAACCGGCAGAACCTGTCGATCCTGGAGCGTCTGTCGATCAACAACACATCGCGCTTGTGGCTGATCGCGGGGGGGATGATGTGCGTGCTGCTGGGGCTGTTGCCGACGGGCGCGCGCGGGCGCGTGGGGCGCGTGGCGGGGACGCTCGCGGGGTCGGCGGTGCTGACGGCGGAGGCGGCGCTGAGCGAGGCGGGGCAGAGCGTCAGCAAGGCGCGTGTGAAGTGGTCGCGCGCGACGGCGGCGGTCGAACCGGAAGAGCCGTACGAGCCCGAGTGGGACGGCGAGCCGGACGAAGGCGAAGAGGTCGAGGCGGTCGAAGAGTTCGAAGACGACGGCCTGGGCCCTGAAGGGACACGGATCATCCCGCGCGATCAGCGGGCCTGAGCGCCGCCCTGGGTTGCACTTGATGGAGCGGCCGAAGGCTGCTGAGCGTTCTCGGCGCGCGGCGGCACATCGACGAGCGCCCATTCGTAACGTCCGACGCGTCCGCGGGCGCGTTCGAGCAGATCGGCAATGGACAGGCCCAGGCTCGCCGCGAGCGCGGGACGTTCGTCGTGGCCCTCGTCGATGCGGAGCGCGTACGTGACCGACGAGGCCTGGTCGCGCTCGATCACGGGCTTGAGCGACCAGTCTTCGCTGACGGGCTTCTTCCAGAGCACGCGCGGCGGCGGTTTGGAGAGCATGCTCAGACGCGCGGCCAGCAGAATGTCCGGGCGGGCCTCGATGAGGCCGTCGGCGATGATCACGGGCGGGAAATGCGCGGCGATTTCTTCGCCCGCTTCACGCCCGGCCTGCGCTTCCTGACGGTGCGCGAAGAGGTAGGCGCTGACGAGCGCGCCGAGCGACAGGAGAACGACCCACGCGTGGCCGCGGCCCAGGAGCAGGAGGCGGGCGATCCGGCGGCGCCGCTCGCCGAAGTCGCCGAGCCCGAGGACCACGTAGCCGACGGCACCGGGCAGGAGCACCGTGGCGGGGAGCAGGTAGCGCGGATTGCTGACTCCGGTTGCGGAATAGGTGAGCGCGGAGAGGCACCACGCGATCGCGAGCAGGCGTGCGACGGTGCGGGCGCGGCTCAGGGTTGGGTTGGCCGCGGCTTCGGCCCGGGCGTCGCGACCGGGGATGAAGACGAGCGCGAGGCTGACGGGCGCGGCGGAGGCGAGCGCGATGAAGGGGGCGCTGAAAACGCCGGCGATGTCGGTCCAGAGAAACGCGCCGGTCTCGTGGACCGCGGTCGGACCGTCGTTGAGCGACCAGATGTGCCGCACGAGCAGGAAGGCGCCCGCGCATCCGATCGTTGCGGCGACGAGGGGTTTGATCCCATCGCGCAGGGGGTGCGGGGTGTCCGCGTCGCGCCGGATCACGAAGCACGCGCCGAGGACGCCCAGGAGGACGGGCAGCGAGGCCGCGCCCTTGGTGATGCCGGCGATGAAGCAGCCGGCGGCGACGAGCGCGAGCAGGAAGATGCGCGACACCCACGAAGGGCGTGCGATCGTGCGGGGCAGGAGAAGCGTGACGAGCGCGAGCGCGGCCCACTGCGTTCCCAGGAGCAGGAGCATCTCGATCTCGGCGGTGCGTCCCGGACCGCCCGGGAGCCACAGGAGCGGCAGGAGCGCTTGCGCCAGACCGACGCTCAAGGCCGCGGCGTTGGCACGCGGGCCGGGAGCGGCGCTCGCGGGGTCGTTGAACCAGCGCCGGGCGAAGAGGTAGGCCGAGCAAGCGGCGACGGCCGCGGAGAGTGCGCTGACGGCGCGGGCGGACCAGGTGGAGAATCCAAAGGTCTGGAGGAAGAGCGCGATCGCCCAGGCGATGCCCGGCGGCTTGCGGATGTATCCGCGCTCGAACATTTCCGACACCGTGAAGTCGCCCAACCGGGCCATCGTCCACGCGGGGACGACGCGGTGGCCTTCGCTCGCGGCGAACCAGGCGGTGCCGAGCCAGGGGAGGTAGACGAGCGCGCAGACGACGATCACCAGCGCCAGCGACCGCATGATGAGCGAGGTTTCCAGGCCCGGGGTCTTGGTCATGCCCGTCTCGTCGCGCGGGGTGGGCAAGGTCAGTGGTGTCCGGGGCGCTGGTCCACCCAGCCGGCGCGGCGGGCGGCGCGCTTGAGTTCGTCGATGTCGCGGTAGATCTCGGGGAGGCGTCGCATGATGGCGTACGCGCGCATCTGTTCCTTGTGCGGCCCGGCGGGCGAACCGAAGTGAACCTCGCCGGGCGGGACGTCGCTGATGACGCCGGACTTGGCGCTGACGGTCGCGCGAGCGCCGACGTTGATGCCGTCGGCGATGCCGACGTGCCCGGCGATGATGCACCCGTCGCCGATGACAGCCGAGCCGCCGATGCCGGTCACGCCGCAGATGACGCAGGCGCGTCCGATGCGGACGTTGTGCCCGATCTGCACGAGGTTGTCGATCTTGGTGCCGTCACCGATGACGGTCGCGCCGAACTTGCCGCGGTCGATGCAGGAGTTGGCGCCGACCTCGACGGCGTTGCCGACTTGGACGGTGCCGATGTGCGGGATCTTGATGAGGCCGCGCCCCGCGGGGTCGGGCCGGTATCCGAAGCCGTCGGCGCCGATGGTGATGTTGGCGTGCAGGATCGACTGAGCGCCGATGGTGCAGCGGTCGTAGATCACGACGCCCGCGTGCAGCACGCTGCCCGGGCCGATGGCGACGTGCGCGCCGAGCGTGACTCTCGGATGGAGCACGACGTGATCGGCGATGCGGCAGTGGGGGCCGACGATGCAGTGTGCGCCGATGCGGGCGGAGGGCGCGACGGTCGCCGTGGGATCGATGATCGCCGTCGGGTGCACGCCCGGGTCGGGCTGGTGCCACTTGGGCGAGAACATCGACAGGACTTTGATCATCGCCAGGTCGGCGTCGTCGACGCGGATGATCGCGCGCGTCGCCGGGTCGTGCCCGCCGAGCGGGATGTCGCGCGTGACGAGCACGGCGGTGGCTTTCGAATCCGCCCACGCCTTGGCGAACTTGGCGGAACGGACAAAGGTCAGTGTTCCCGGCGTCGCGTCGTCCAATCCGCCCAGATTGGTAATGACCAGGTCCGGCGACCCCTCCAGCGTTCCCCCGAGGGCCTGCGCCAGCGTGCCGGTGGTGGTGCTGGTGGCGGGGTGGGGGCCGCTCGGGGCGTGAGCGGAAGTTGGGGGCGACGATGCGGGAGCGGTCGGGGAGGACATAAAGCCATTCTACGACAAAGGGACACGATTCCGAGGGGCATGGAATTCGCGTAAAGGGGGGAGGGAACGGGGCTCTCACGGGTGGCCGCGGGTCGTTCCGGCCCCAATGGCCAGTGCGAGCCATGCTCACTGGCAACATCTGGCCACGACTGGCTTGGAGTAGGCAGCGAAACGCACTCGGTTCTCGACGGGGTCGGGTGAAACGCGGGCGCGGCGGCCGTTAGAACAGGGCTGGCAAGGGTTTGGGGGCAGGCGCTGGGCGGGTGCTGCGGGTCACATGCTTTGGCCCGGCGTTTGCAAAAGGCGGGAGCAAGGGGGAACAAATACTGAAGCACGCGTGTGCTTCGAGCCGCCTGATCCGTCACGGACCGGATGAGGCGGATTTTCTTTGGACCC
>CALMQD010000287.1 GCA_937871415.1 uncultured Phycisphaerales bacterium
GCTCCGGCGTCGCTTCACCCAGCAGCACCGCCATCGAGGCCGCGGCCGCGGGGCACGGCGATGCCGCGGTCTTTGAGGAGTGCTTTGCCCTGGTACTCGTGGAGACGTGCCATAGAGAGGATGCTCGGTGTGGGCGGCCGCGGCGCGCGGAGATAAAGCCGACAAGTCTATTCGGAATCAGTGGGGAGCGTGAGTTCGAACTTGAACGCGAAAGCAGGCCCACACAGGCGGCGATCGCGGTTACTGACCGGTCTGGACGTGATTGGGCGGAGTGGGCCGGTCTTTCACGGCCGCGGCTCGTGGGGAGGGGTATCGGGCCGGGTTTCGACGACGGCGGCGCGGTCGTGGTCGTAGACGTAGAGCGTGCCGTCCTGTTCGGTGGCGCGGCACTGCTTGTGCGCGCCGTCGCAGAAGGGAAGGTTGCGCGAGAGGCCGCAGGCGCAGATGAACATCGGCTTGAGGTTGCCCTGCTCGTCGCGCGGGAACTGGGCGGGTTCGATCTTGATGGGGCCGGACGCGGCGATGCGGAGGAGTCGTGCCATGGGATCAGCGTAGGGAGCGATGTGGGAAGGGCGGATCAACTGAAGAGCTCGAGCATCTTGCGGGCGCGGAACTCGAAGATCTTCTGGCAGTCGGGCCCGACGAGGGCTCGCTGGAGCATCGCGGCGAGCGGCGTCTTGGCGATGAAGCCGGGCTTGAGGGCGTAGCGGACGCGGTCGCGGCAGATGGTGCCGCCGCCGTCGGAATCGGGCGCGGGTTCGAACTCGTGGGTGTGGTGCCAGAGGCCGTAGGGGCCCCGGACCTGCTCGTCGACGAAACGGTGGGGCGGCTCGAACGCGGTGATGACGGTGCGCCAGCGCATGGGGACGCCGCGGACGCGGATGCGGTAGTCGATGACCGCGCCGGGGCGCATGTCGATGGGGAGGGGCGTGAGGATGCGGAAGTTGACCCAGGGCGGCGTGAGGACGTTGAGGTTCTCGGCCTTGGAGAAGAAGGGGAAAACCTCGCCCACGGTGCGCGGGACGCGGACGCTGGATTCCAGGAGCCAGACGCCCCGGGC
>CALMQD010000288.1 GCA_937871415.1 uncultured Phycisphaerales bacterium
CCCCGCTACCGCCGCGCCCCCCGCTACCGCCGCGCCGAGCCCGGGCACGCCCGGAGCGCTGGGCGCCGGCGCCCCGGCGACCCCGATCGCCGGCACGCCCGACAAGCGCCTCGACTCCATCGAGACTGTCGAGCGTTTCGTCGTCCCCAACGGCAACCCGGCGAAGGTCGACTTCATGACCGGCGTGATGAACTTCGCCCTGGGTCGTCAGCGTCAGCCCGCCGGCTACGCCGTGCTCCGCACGCTCTCGCCCGCGGCCACCGTCGAGCCCGGCAAGAGCGCCGACTTCTCGATCAGCGTCTACGCGGGCCCCATCGACACGGACACGATCAAGAACGAGCCCGCGGCGGCGTCGATCGGGCTCCGCTCGCTGGTCGCGTACACCTTCGGCGGTCCCTGCGCGTTCTGCACCTTCCAGACGCTCACGCACCTCTTGCTGCTGTTCCTCGAAACGCTCCGGAACTACCTCACCTTCGACTGGGCGCTGGCGATCATGCTGCTGGTCGTGTGCGTGCGCACGATCCTGCACCCCGTGACGCGCTGGAGCCAGATCAACATGCTGCGCTTCGGCAAGCAGATGCAGCGCGTCGGCCCCAAGATGAAGGCGCTCCAGGAGAAGTACAAGGGCGACACCCAGCGCCTCCGCGAGGAGATGGCCCGCCTGCACAGCGAGGAGGGCATCAGTTACGCCGGCGCGCTCGGCTGCCTGCCCATGTTCCTGCAGACCCCCGTGTGGATCGCGCTCTCCGCGATGCTCTTCTTCGCCTTCGAGCTGCGCCACCAGCCCGCGTTCTTCGGGCTCTTCCAGAAGATCAGCGGCGGCAACTGGATGTTCCTGGGAGACCTCGCCGAGCCCGACAGCCTCATCTCTTTCGGCCGCTCGATCCCCATCCCGCTCCTGTCGGGATTCATGGGCCCGGTCAACAGCCTGAACATCCTGCCGATCATCATGGGCGTGCTGTTCTACGTGCAGCAGAAGTACATGTCGCCGCCGCAGACGCCCGGAACGATGAGCCCCGAGATGGAGCAGCAGCTCAAGATCCAGAAGGTGCTCATGGTCGTGATGTTCCCGGTCTTCATGTACAACGCGCCCAGCGGCCTGGCGCTGTACTTCCTGACCAACTCCACGCTGGGCATCCTCGAGAGCAAGTGGATCCGCTCGCACGTCGACAAGAGCGAACTGGAGCGCAAGCCGACCACCGGCCGCAAGCCCGGGTTCTTCCAGCGTCTGCAGGAACGCGCCGCCGAGGCCCAGCGCATCCGCAACGAACAGCTCCGGCTGCTCGAAAAACAGAAGGGCCGGCGTGGTTGAAGCCGAGCGCCGCCGCCAAGCCAACGGTGAACCGCAAGGCCACACGGCCCGCCGCGGCGTCTAAGGCTCGTCGCGTCAAGCCCAACCGAACCCAGCGCGCGCAGGGCTCGGCGGATGCCGGTTCGCACACTCGCTCGGCCGATCGCCGACTCACCGACGCTCTCGAAGCCTGGTTTAGTCAACACGCCCGCGCGTACCCGTGGCGGGCGGTCCCGGCGGGCAAGCGCAACGCGTACCACTGCCTGGTCCTCGAAGCCATGGCCCAGCAGACGCAGTTGTCGCGCGTGCTCGAACGACTGCCCGCGTTCCTCGGCCGCTTCCCGACGGTGGAATCGCTCGCCCGCGCCAGTGAAGACGATGTGCTGAGCGCGTGGCGCGGCATGGGCTACTACCGACGCGCCAGGAACCTGCGGAACGCGGCGATCCTGGTGTGCGAGCAGCACGCCGGGGCTTTGCCCCGGGATATCGAGTCGCTCCGCGCCTTGCCGGGCGTCGGGCGTTACACGGCCGGCGCGATCGCGTCGATGGCCTTCGGCGACGCCGCGCCGATCGTGGACGGCAACGTTGCGCGGGTGCTCCTGCGCATCGAGGGGCGCGACGCGAGCCCGGCAGACAAAGCTGTTCAGGACGGGCTGTGGCAGAGCGCAGCACGACTTGTGACCGCCGCGGCCAACCCCGGCGTCTTCAACGAAGCGCTGATGGAACTGGGCGCGACCGTGTGCCTGCCACCGCCCGCAAGCCCGAAGTGCGATGTCTGCCCGTGGCAAGACTCGTGCGAGGCGCGCCGGCAGGGTCGCCAGAGCGAAATCCCCAGACCCAAACCCGCGGCCAAGCGGCGCGTGCTGCACTGCGCGAGCCTGGTCGTTCTCTCGGGCAAACGCGGTCAGGAACAGGTGCTGCTCCAGAAGCGTCCCGACAAGGGGCTCTGGGCCGGGCTGTGGGCGCCGCCGACTCTTGAAGACGACCGCCGCGCCCCCGGCGCGAGCGCACTCGCGGCCCTCCTTGGAATCAAACCGCGCGACGCGAACCGGCCGATTCTCGCGGGCTCATTCACGTTCACCACGACCCATCGCGATGTGCGGTTCAAGGTCTATGCGATGACCGTGCCCGCGTCGACTTCGATCAACACCGCGGCCCAGCGCGCCGTGTGGCGACGGCTGAGCGACGACAGCCACGCCGCGCCGGGCGTATCGAATGCTCACCGGCGCGTGATCGAGATCGCCCAGCAAGCGCTCGCCGCCACGGGACGGTCGACACAGGCGTAGCGCACCGATTTGTCGGCGCCGCGTATCACACGTCCAGGTTCTTGACTTCCAGCGCGTGCTCCTCGATGAACCGCCGACGTTCCTCGACGCCCTCGCCCATGAGGATCGTGAAGAGCGTGTCGGCCTCGGCCGCGCCGTCCCACGAGACCTGCAGCAGCGTCCGACGCCCGGCGTCCATCGTGGTCTCCCACAACTGCTCGGCGTTCATTTCACCCAGACCCTTGAAGCGCTGGATGTCGAGCCCGCGACGCCCGATCTCGTGGAGGGAGTTCAGGAGGTCGCCCACACCGGCCACTTCCAGCACGCGCCCGGTGGCCCGCTGACGCGCCTCGACTTTCGAGGCGACGGTCTCGGTCGACTCGTCGGCGCCCTCGCCGGCACCGTCGTCGTCGCCCGCCGCCGGCTCGGCGCTCGCCGCGGTTTCGCCCGCGGCGTCGGTCTTCAGTTCCCACGCGTACTTGGTCGCCAGCCGCTCGCCCGTGACGGACTCTTCCTGCACCAGCGCGTAATCGCCGATGTCGATGCCGAAGCCCGTGAGCAGCTCGAAGAGGCGTTCGAGTTCGCGGTTCTCGTGCAGTTCACGCAGCACGGCGACGTTGATCGCCTGCGGCGGACGCACCCCCCCGCCACTGCCACTCCCACTCCCCGAGCCGCTCGCGCTCGAAGCGCCATCGCCTGTCGCGGCCGCGTCGGCGGCGGGTGCTTCGTCCATCTCGGCGACGACGAGTTTGTGCTGGCGGGCGATCTGGCGCGCCTGCGCCTCGCTCCAGGCGAACGCCTCGCCGCCTGTCCACGTCAGTCGGTGTGTCGGCAGCCGGCGGACGCCGCCCGCGGCGGACGGGTCCTGCTCGCGCGCGCTCAGAAGGTCGGGGAACTTCACGCCGCGGCGCTCGGCGACCTCCACGAGTTCTTCGAGCCGAGCCAGGAGTCGGAGGAGTTTCTCCAACTCCGCGCCCTCGATGCGTCGTGCGACCTTGGGCTGGAGCCGCTTGCCGGAGTTGGCAACCGCCGGGGCCGGCTCCAAGACGACGGTCTGGTGGTCGATGGGGTCGACCGCGCGAACCGCCAGCGACGCTCGCTGCAGGCCGATGCGGGTGAGCATGTCGCTCAGCCGCGCGTTGTTGAGCACGTACTCGCTCTTCTTGTTCTTGCCGGAGCCCCACGCGAGCTTGTAGAGCGGCGCCTGGGCGATGTAGACGCGACCGCGCCGGATGAGTTCCGGCATCTGGCGGAAGAAGAACGTGAGCAGGAGCGTGCGGATGTGCGAGCCGTCGACGTCGGCGTCGGTCATGATGATGACCTTGCCGTAGCGGAGTTTGGAGATGTCGAACTCGGGCCCGATGCCGCAGCGCAGCGCCTGGATGAGCGTCCGGATTTCCTCGAACGACAGGACCTTGTCGATGCGGGCCTTCTCGACGTTGAGCAGCTTGCCGCGCAGCGGCAGGATCGCCTGCGTCTCGACGTCGCGCCCCTGCGTGGCGCTCCCGCCCGCCGAATCACCCTCGACAATGAAGATCTCGGACCGCTCGACGTCCTTGGTCTTGCAGTCGCGGAGTTTGTGGGGCATCGAGCCCGAGTCGAGCGCGCTCTTGCGCCGCGTCAGTTCGCGGGCCTTGCGCGCCGCCTCGCGCGCCTGGGCCGCGTTGATGCCCTTGAGCACCAGGCGTTTGGCCTCGCCGGGGTTCTCTTCCAGCCACGCCTCCAGCGCATCGCCCACGGCCGAGGAGACGAAGCCCTCGACCTCCGGGTTGAGCAGTTTTTCCTTGGGCTGGTTGTTGAACGTCGGGTTCGGGAGTTTCACGCTCACGATCGCGACGAGCCCTTCGCGCAGGTCCTCGCCCACGGGCACAGGGTCCTTCTCCTTCAGGATGCCCGACTTCTTGGCGTAGCCGTTGAGCGTGCGCGTGAGCGCGAGCTTGAAACCCTGCGCGTGCACGCCGCCGTCGACGTTGTTGATGTTGTTCGCGAAGGTCAGCAGCGACTCGTTGTACCCGTCGTGGTACTGCATCGCGACCTCGCACGACAGGTTCGCGCCCTTGTCTTCTTTCTTCACGTGCACCGGGGCCGAGACCGCCGTCTTGCCCGTCATCAGGTGCTGCACGTACTCCAGCAGGCCGTTCGAAGCCTTGAAGACCTCGTTCCGGATGCGCCCGTCGGGCCCGACGCGCTCGTCGCGCAGGCGGATCGTCACGCCCGGGTTCAGGTACGCCAGTTCGCGCAGGCGGTTGGCGAGAATGTTGTAGTCGAAGGTTGTGTCCGGGAAGACCGTCGAGTCGGGCGTGAAGTGGACCTTCGTGCCGGTCTTGTGCG
>CALMQD010000289.1 GCA_937871415.1 uncultured Phycisphaerales bacterium
CCCCGTCCCCGCCCGGAGTTCGAAGACCCGTTCACGTTCCTCGGGCCCATCGGCGTCTATCCCGTGCGACAGGCCGACGGGTCGATGCGCCTGGTCCACGCGTGGGAGGGCGTTCTGGGGCTTGGCCAGCGCGGCCTTCGCGCCGGCAACGAGCTCTGGTCGATGCCATCGAGCCACACGCTCTACGCCGCGGTGCTCGCGGTGTTCTTGGGTGTCATGTACCCGCGATTGCGATGGTTGTGGATTGCGCTCGCGCTGCTCGTTGGACTCTGCCGCCTCATCTTTGATGCGCACTGGCCGACCGACGTGATCGCGGGCGCGTGCGTCGGCCTCGGCGTCGCCTGGACCGTGCACGCGCGCTGGGCGGGGGTGCGGCTGCTGGATTGGCTGTGGAGGAAGATCGTCAACCCCGCGGCGACCCCGGCGCTCCCGGCGCAGCAAGAGGCCTTTCGGCGCAAGCGCATCGGCTGACGCGCCCGGGCGCAAGGCGCCGCCTCGACGCCCGAGAACCGGCCGATCCGCGGCCCAAACCGCGGCCCGATCGGGCTTTGCGCACGGCCCGTTCAGCCATGACACTCCCTTGCCGAACGACTACACTCCTACCCCGCGTGCGGAGGCAGCCCCCGCAGCGGCGTCGGAGAGGTGTCCGAGAGGCTGAAGGAACGCGACTGGAAATCGCGTAGACGGGCAACTGTCTCGGGGGTTCGAATCCCCCCCTCTCCGCTTGCAAGCCGCGAACCTTGGGTTCGCGGTTTTTGCATGCGCGCACGTTGTGCAAGCCCGTCCGAAGGCGCCCTCGCCGCGCAGCGTCGGTCGCGTGTGTCTTGACGAATCCCGGAGCATTGCGGCAGGCGTTCCTGGTTATCATGATCGTTCCTATGGCCGCTGCGACTCGGTTTCACTTCGTGTGGGCGTCAACGGTTCTTTCTGCCTGCGCCCTGATGCTCGGCGGGTGTTTCAGCGAGTATCACCGGGCGGAAGGTCGCACGGGTCGAGCCGGGGCGCTCGGCGCGGAAGCCTGGCCCGTCGTGGACATCGAGCCACTGCGGAAAGTCGGGCGCTCGACGCCGCGCGAGATCCGGAGCGTTGCCCCGGCCCCGGGCAGCTCGGACGCAACGCTTCCGCCGCCGGACTACACCGTCGAGCACAACAACCTGGATCCGGGCGGCCTGCTGCGCGTCTGGTCGACGGCGCCGGAAGATGACCAGTTGCTCGCGAAGTTCACCGACGACCTCTTCGGTGGATTCAATCCGAACGCTGCGTACCTGACGCCCCGGGTGCTGGCGGACCCGACGATGGCGGAGGACATCGCCGCGGCTCACAAGCGAGCCGCGATGCCGGATTCGCTCCTGCGGTCCAAGGGGCTGGTGCCCGCGACGATGGAGGCCGATGTGATGCTCCGCAAGGGCATCTCGATCCAGTTGCCGGCGGAGCAGACCGGGGCGCGTGCGGGTCTGGTCGTCTACCTCACGTCGATCATCCCCAACAAGTACGAGGCCTCGGTCGTCAACGAACTCCGCGAGCGCGGCTGGGCGGTGCTGTCGATCGAGGCCGACACGCGTCTGCGGGTCCCCGCCGATCCTGCAGACCTGGCGCGCATCCCCGGGCTTCAAGCCCAAGTGGAGGCCGACAGCGAGGCGCTCGATGCGATGATCCGCGACACGGAGCCGGGCGAGGCGCTCAAGGCGTGGAGCGATCCGGCGTTGCAGCGACGCCGCACCGAGATCATCAAGCACCAGACTCAAACGATGATCGAGATCCATCGCATCCGCAAGGGGCGCCTGGAGTGCTGCGACGAGGAGTCCGGGCGGGCGGCGGGGATCGTGCTTGCCGGGGCGGTTGATGAGTTGATCGGTGATCACGCGATGGCCGCTTCGGCGGCGGTTCGATACCTGCAGCAGTACCGACCGGATTTGCCGGTGCGCCCCCTGGTGCTCATCGGCTTCAGCGCCGGCGCGCTCAGCGCGCCGGCGGTCTCGGCCCGCCTCGCGGCGGACGGATTCCCGGCGAACGCGGCGGTGCTGGTCGGCGGCGGCGCCGACCTCAGCACGATCCTCCGCGAGACCGAACTCGTCGGTTCTTCCATCCCGATCCAGTGCGGCGACAAACCGGTTTCCGGGCGGGTCTGGAAGGCGCTCAACGAGACGTACCAGGGGCACACGCGCCTCGACCCGCTCAAGACGGCCCCGCTCATGGCGGAAATGCCCGTGCTGCAGGTGCACGCCGCGTGGGACAGCGTCGTTCCGGCAAAGACCGGTCGCCGCCTGTACGAGCTGCTCGGCCGGCCTGATCGCATCGATTACAGCCTCGGGCACGTTTCGATGTTCTACAAACTGCCGGGCGTGCGGGGGCGCATCGCCGACTGGGTGGAGTCCCACGTCGTCCGGGACGGCCGGCCCGCGGACAAACTCGAACCGTGAGCGTGGCGGTTTGAACGGGCCGCGAAAGCGACAACACCCCAGCGAAGGTCGCGGGGGCGTCGTCGTTGCTGCTCGCAATCGGGAGTGCCCGGCGTCGCGTTCGCCGGGTGGGTTCGCTTGAAGTCAGGCCGCGGCGTTACTTGGGCTTCCCCGGCGCCGTGTTTCCGCCGCCACCGCCGCCACCGCCGCCGCCGCCACCACCACCGCCGCCGCGTCCGCCACCGGCGCCGCCACCACCACCCCCGACCACACCGGTCACGGGCTGCTGGGCGAACCCGTCGACGTCGCTGATGCCGGTGTCCGCCGTGAGCGACACCCACCGGCGGCCGTTCACGGCCTTGTGCGTCGCACGCGGCCAGTAGGGATAGCCGTTGAGCGCACGGTGCATGTAGTCCGGCGCGTTGATGATGAGCGTGCCGTTGAATGCACGGATGGTGCCGCCCTCACCCCCGTTGTCGACCCACTGGCTGGTTTCGACGGTGGACGTGATGATGTCCTGCAGTTCGCGCAGGCGTTCTTCGGGAGACTTCTGGCCTTCGACGCCCTGTCCGGGAGCCGAGCCGCCCCCGGTGAACGGGCTCTGACCCGTGCCGCCCTGGCCCTGGCCCAGCACGGTCTGAAGATCGATCGCCGGAACGTCGGTGAACCGCGGCACGACCATGAGCAGGTCATGCATGTCGTAGATCACCAGGCGCTTGTCGCGGTTGAGGACCGCCTTGGGGGCGATCTGGATCGTTCCGTAGTCGGTCATCTGCCAACCGTTCTCGCTGAAGGCATCTTCCTGCGCCTTGATCAGGACGCGCTCGAGCACGTCGAGCGCGGCCATGTCCTGCGCCTTCATCGTGATGAGCTTCTCCTTGTCGAGTCCGGCGGTCGCGTTACCCTCGAGCCACTCGGGTTCGAGGTCGGCCTGCGTGTACTCCTGGATGAACCGGATGACGTCCTCCAGGCGCTGGTCCTTGAACTCCACGGTCATCTTGCGCTGCATGCGCGAGAGGTTGGTCACCGCCGGGTTCGCTGTGGACGCCGCGGGCGTGCCCGTGGTGGATGCGCTGCTGACCGCGCCGCGAGCCGCGGGGGTCGCGGGGGCCGCGGGCTTTGACGGCGCCGGCGCCTTGGGGTCGGGCTTCGCCTGCGCGAGCGCGCCGCCCGCGAGCGCGAGGAGCGCCAGAGCGGAAACCCAACCACGCCGCGCGCCAGTGAAGGC
>CALMQD010000290.1 GCA_937871415.1 uncultured Phycisphaerales bacterium
GCGTGTTCGCGGACCTCAACATCCGATTCGGCGGGCACTTAGGCGTCGCGACGGCGGTGGGCTGGGGGGCGGGCGCGTGGGCCAAACCGTGGCCGCGGCCTATCCTGCCCGCGATGACTCCCGCCGAAACACGAGATGGTCCAACCACCGCCTTCCTGGAGCGGGTCCTCGAGCGCGTGAACGCCGCGGGCGTTTTCGCCGGAGCGCGGATCGTGAGCAAACCGGCGACCGGGGGGGCCGGCGCGGGCGGGAGTGCGCCGATGCTCGTGTGCCCGGCCGCGGCGTCGGCGGCCCCGGCGGAGTACCGGCTCTTCCGCGAGCCCGCGGCGGGAGGAGCGGGGGACGCGTGGTGGGTTTCGCTGGTGACCGCCGACCGGTGGCTGAGCGAGTCGATCGAGTCGGACCTCCTGCACACCGGCGACAAGATGGAGGAACTGGTGGACGAGGAGCTCGCCGAACTCGGGAGCGACGATCGCGTGGCGCGGGTCGAGCACTTCCGGTCCGACGACAAGCTGTACACGTTCCGACTGCGCGTGCCCGCGGCGAAGCCGGGCGGTACCGGCGGCGCGCGAACGCTGGAGGATCAGGCCGCGACGCACCTGCTCGCGCTGGAGGCGGCGTTCCGCAACCTGGGGGACATGAGCGCGGGACCGGACGAGGAATAAGGGGGAGCCGGGGCGCTCAGTCGAGGGCTTCGCGTGCGAGGAGCGCCGCGCCGAGCAGGCCGGCGTCGTCGAGCAGTTGGCTGAGGACGACGCGGACATCCTTGCAGCGCGACGGGAAAGCGCTGGCGCGGGCCGCGCGTTCGACGAGTTTGACGAAGTCCTCGCCGAGCGCTTCGGAGAGCCCGCCGCCCATGACGACCAGGGGCAGGCTCAGGAGCGTGACGCAAGAGCCGATGTGGCAGCCGATCATCTCGGCGCACTCGTCGATGACGCGCCGGGTGAGCTTGTCGCCGTCCTTGTAGGCCTGGGCGACGAGTTTCGAGCGGACCTGGGAGAGGTCGCCCTTGGTGAGGTCGGTGAGGCGGCTCTTGTGGTTGGCGCGGATGAGCGAGACGAGGCGATCGACGACGGCGGTGCGGGAGCAGTTCTGCTCGACGCTGCGCCGGCCCATGGGCGCGCCGGGAACGAGCATCATGTGCCCGATCTCGCCGGCGGTGAAGAACCCGCCGGCGTAGAGGCGGTTGTTGAAGACGAGCCCACCGCCGACGCCGGTGCCGAGCCAGACGCCCATGAAGTCGGCGCAGCCCTTGGCGGCGCCGAGTTTCCACTCGCCGTAGACGGCGGCGTTGACGTCGTTGTCAACGACGACGCGCGTGCCCAGACGCTTGCGGAGGATCTGGGCCAGGGGCATGTTGTTCCAGCGGAGGTTGGGGGCTTCGAGGACGACGCCGTTGGCGGGGTCGATGGCGCCGGGCGCGCCGATGCCCACGCCCTCGAGGTCCTTGGGCTTGACGCCGGCCTGCGCGCAGACCTCGCGGACGCCGTCGACAAGCCGGTCGAGCACGGCCTCGGAGCCTTCGTCGACCTTGGTCTTCTTGCCGTCGCGCCCGAGGAGGCGGTGGCGCGGGTCGACCACGCCGAACTGCATGTTCGTGCCGCCGAGATCGATGCCGACGACCAGAGCGCCGGAGGCTCGGAGGCGTCGTGACGGCTTGACGGAGCGGGCCGGGTGCGGGCGGTCGGGCGCCTTGGATCGCTTCTTCTTGCCCATCGGTCGGGACCTCCGTTATCGGGACGCGGGCGCGCAGGATAAGCCCGGGAGGATCATCGGACGGATGGAAGGGCGGGAGTCGGGAAAACGCGACGCCGGGATCGGCGCCGGATGGCAAAAACGAACCCGGCCGCACCACGAGGCGCGGCCGGGTGTGTGTTGTGGTGGATCGAAACGGTGACGAGGCTTAGCGGCGACGACGGCCGGCGACCAGCGCGCCCAGGCCGAGGAGGCCGGCGGCGGCGGGAGCGGGGATGGCCTTGTAGGTGTACTCGATCATGACGGTGCCCTCGACGGTCACGGGGAGGCCCGAGAAGGCCACGCCGCCGAGCTGCTGGTAGTCGAAGACCTGGGTGTAGGTCACGTCGATGCCGTACGTATCGAGGCCGCCGGCGATGCCGTCGGCGTCGTTGTACGCGCCGATGAGGCCGGAGTTGACGAAGCCCATGTTCATGTTGTTCGACGGGAGGCCGTTGAACTCGAAGTAGTCCGGGCCGCCGGCGTCGAACGAGTTGTTGACGGGGTCGCCGTCGTTGCCGGCGAGGACGAAGCCCTGCATGTTCGAGGCGACGAGGCCCGAACCGAGGATGTTGTTGAAGGCGTTGTCGATGACGGGGACGCCGACGCCGTTGATGGTCGTCACGGCGCCGAGCTCGGCGGTGCCGGAAGCGGGGTCGGCGCCATCGTTATCGAGGGCGAGGAAGCCGCCGCTGATCGCGAGCGAGACCTTGATCTTGACGGAGAGCAGCGTGCCGAGCGTGCCGTCGAACTTGTCGAAGGTCAGAAGCTGGCTGTCGGTCGGCGTATCCGGGCCGTAGTTGGCCATGACGGAGTACGACTGGATGTTGTTGGCGTGAGCGGCGCCGGCAGCAGCAGCGACGGCGACGGCGGCCAAGAGCAGTTGCTTCTTCATGGTTCTCTCCACCTTCCCAAGTTGCGGCACGCGGGCCGCTCGAAGTTCGATCGTTGAGCGCAAGGGGACCCACGAGAGTCCCGCCTAGTCGGGGTGGAGAATAGCAGTTTTTCCGTCTATGACATCCCCCGATACGGGCTATTTGTACTGAATCAGTAAAAACCCTTATGCCCCCGAAGATCGGGAGCATAAGGGTCCGTGTCAGGTGTGTGTTTATCGGGCGTGTCGGAGGAGGGGAGACGTGTTCGTAGATCGTTGTTTTACTTCGACTTACGGTTGCGGCGCACCAGGAGCAGGCCGCCGAGGCCCGCGAGACCCGCGGCACCCGGAGCGGGGACGGGGGTGTAGTTGTAGGTGACGGTGACGTTGCCGGAGGCGGTCACCGGGCCGCCGGAGAAGGCGATGCCGCCGATGGCGCCGTAGTTGAAGATCTGGGTCGCGTTAACGGCGATGACGTAGGTCGCGAGGACCATGTCGGGGATCGCATCGATGTACTGGGAGTGGAAGAGGGAGCTGACGGTGTCCATGCCCATGTCGGAGCCGGCGGCGCCGAGGAGTTCGAAGTAGTCGGTCCCGCCGATGTCGAAGGTGGTGGTGTTGTCGCCGTCGGTGCCGGCGATGGCGAAGGGCGCGGTGGTCGCGACGGTGACGCCCGAGCCGAGAATGGGCTGGAGGGCGTTGTTGACCAGGGCGACCTGCATGCTCGAGATCTTGACGTTGGAGCCGAGCTGCGCGTTGCCGGCGGCGGGCTGATCGCCGTCGTTGTCGAGGCGGAGGAAGCCGCCTTCGGAGGAGAGGTCGATCTGGACCTTGACGCTGAGCAGGGTGCCCAGGGCGGCGTCGAACTTATTGAAGGTCAGGTTCTGCGAGAAGTTCGGCGTGTTGGGGCCGAAGGGCTTCAGCTGGACGATCTGGGCGGCGCTGGCGGCGCCGGCGGACAGG
>CALMQD010000291.1 GCA_937871415.1 uncultured Phycisphaerales bacterium
CCTGAACCTCATGCCCGCCTGGTCCAGCGACGGTCGCGTCTACTTCGTCTCCGACCGCTCGGGCACCAGCAACATCTGGTCGCTGGGCACGGAGAAGGCCATGCTCGCGGCCGGATCGCCCGGCAAGAATGGACGCACGAGCACGGCGGGAGCCCCGGCGCCCGCCGAGGAGCCTGTCGCGGCGACGCCCGAGCACCAGGACACCGAGACCGCCAATGTCCCGAGCGAGGGCGAGGCGAACCACTAAACTCCTCGCGATCGACAAGCAACCCTTACGCTCCGGCGGAGGCCGGGGCAGGCAAGGCAGGACGCCATGGCAATCGACACTTCCGTGAAGCAGCAGGTCCGTGGGAACACGTGGCGCCGCTGGGCCGCCGCGCTGGGCGCGGGCGTCGCGATGATCTGCGGCGCGTCCTGCGGCAACAGCCGTGATGTACTCGAGGCCCCCCAGGTGCTCGTCTCGCCCTACGACCAGTCTCAGGGCGACGCGCTCTGGGCCGTCGTGCCGCTGGGCAACGAGTCGGGCGTTTCGAGCGTCGACACCTACATGATCGCGGACAAACTCGTTGCGGCGGTCGACCAGGTCCGCGGCGTCGCGTGCCTCCCCGTCAACCGGACGATCCAGGTGATGCGGGCACGCGGCATCTCGGGCGTGCGAACGCCGGAGGAGGCTCGCGCCCTCGCCGCATCGCTCGGCGCCGACGGGCTGATTGTCGGCAATGTCACGGCCTACGACCCGTACGACCCGCCCACGCTCGGGCTGGCGCTGGCGCTTTATGTGCGCGAACGCTCGACCGACTCCGGGCCGGACCCGATGCGTCTCCAGCAGGCGTACCGCGATGACCGCGTGAGCGTGCGCTCGAACTTCGAATCGCGCCCGGCCGCGACGGTGAGCGAAACACTCGACGCCAAGTCGCACGACGTGCTCATGCAGGTCAAGAACTACGCTCAGGGCCGGCACGACCGCACCTCGGCCAGCGGATGGAGGGGCATCCTCGCGAGCATGGACCGCTATACCGAGTTCGCGGCGTACGTCGCGGTCTCGAGACTCATCGATCAGGAGCGCCTCCGCGTGGGGATCGGCGCCCCGCGAGAGGGGGCCGCGAGCGGCGATTCCTCCCCTCCGCCGGCGCAGCGCTGACCAACCCCGGCACGGCTCCGTCCGAATCTTCCACGGCGAGGCGCCGGACGACCTCGCGGTCCGGGTTTCATCGCGCGCGACCATCGTGATCGCTCCGCACACCTGTTCGGGGTGCAGGGTGTCAGAAGGCGCAAGGTTGGCCGATCGTGAGCGACGTCTTCACGGCAAGGGTCGAGTAACAAAAGGCCGGACACGAAACGTCCGAAGAACTGTTGCTCAAACCGCACCCCGCCCGGGTCACGGAAGTCCCGGCGTGCTGCAAGGACGGACACCATGCTCCCCATCATCGCCGGATTCACGGACTATCTCACCAACGAGCGGCACTTCTCGCACTACACAGCCCGCTGCTATGGCGCGGACCTGCGTCAGTACGTCGAGTTTCTCGCCGGCGAAGCCAACCTCGAGGTCGTCGACGCCAACGAGAAGGTCGCGTACCAACGCACGCTCGAGGGCGGCTCGACCGAGGTCGCCGCGACCATCGTCCCCAACACCGTCACCAAGCTCATCTGCAACGCGACGCCCGACACGATCCGCGAGTTCCTCTCCGACCTGGGGACCAAGGACTACTCCGCGGCGACGATGGCCCGCAAGATCGCGACGCTGCGCTCGTTCTACAAGTGGACGCTCCGGCGCGGGTTGACCCGGTCGAACCCGATGACGGCGATCCGCACGCCGCGGCAGGCCAAGCGCCTCCCGAAGGCGATCAGCGTCGAGCAGATCGAGAAGCTGCTCTCGACGCCGAGCGACCGTGACGTGCTCGGGCTTCGCGATCGCGCGATGCTCGAGACACTCTACTCCACGGGCATCCGTGTGAGCGAGCTCGTCGGTCTGAACTTCGAGGACCTCGACGACGCGGGGGAGGCTCTCAAGGTCCGTGGCAAGGGCAAGAAGGAGCGCCTCGTGCCCCTGGGCATGCACGCGCTCGCCTCGATCCGTCGGTACGTCGCCATGGTGCAGGGCGATGCGCGGTACACCCACTGGTGGCGTGAGGACGGCTCGGGCAAGGCCAAGCCGCTGTTCGTGAACAAGCACGGCAAGCGTCTGAGTTCGCGCTCCGTCCGCCGCAAACTCGACAAGTACCTGCTCGCCGCGGGCCTCGACATCGACATCAGCCCCCACACGCTTCGTCACAGCTTCGCGACGCACCTGCTGGACAACGGCGCGGACCTGCGCAGCGTGCAGGAACTGCTGGGGCACCAGTCGATCTCGACCACACAGGTGTACACACAGCTCACGCACGGCAAGGTGCAAGAGGCGTACAACAAGAGTCATCCGCGCGCGGAATCGGCCTAAGGGTCTCGCATCAAGGGCCTGAGGGCGCACCCCGGATATTCGGCTCTTGTTCTCGTCTTATGAACTTCACAGCACCACCGACGGCGGTGTGGTATGCTGCGCGTACTCCAGCGCGTCTGCAGTTCTCTGCACGCGCTCGACCCGCCGCCAAGATCGCTCGCGGGCAATGACCCGGCCGTGTTCGTGGGTACGGCAGGAGCGACGCCATGCCTCAGTGCCTTCTGAGCAGCGATCCGACGCCGAGTTCGCGCCACATGCGCGTGCTCGTGGTCGAGGATTCCTATCTGGCGGCCCGGAGTCTTGCGCGGATGCTGCAAGACCTGGGCGCCGAGGTCGTCGGCCCCGCGCCGTCCGTGCAGGCGGCGATGTCGCTCATCGAGAGCAAGGGCTGCGACGCGGCGGTGCTGGACATCAATCTCGGCAGCGAGACCGTCGAGCCCATCGCGCGACGCCTGGACGACGAGGGGCGCCCGTATTTCTTCATCTCCGGATACGCCAGTCCCAAGACCATGCTCGCCGACCCGCGGTTCGCGTCCCGCCGCCTGCTGAGCAAGCCGGTCGAGCCGGTGCTGCTCAACCGCGCCGTCGCCGAAGAGTTCGGCCTCATGCCCGGAGATGCAACGAACCCCGACCGCGGCTGAAGTTCGCTGGTCATCAGCGACGCGCCGGAGCCGGCTTTCGCGACGACGGCTTGTTCTCGTGAGACGGGGGTTTGCCGTTGCCGGCTCGCGCCGTCTCCGCACGGGCGCCGCCGACCCTTGCCGCGGCCTCGAAGCCCCGCTGCAGGTCGGCGATCAGATCGTCGGCGTGCTCGACGCCCACGGAGAGCCGGATGAGCGTGTCGGAGATGCCGAGTTCCTGGCGCATCGCCGGCGGCACGCTCGCGTGGGTCATGATCGCCGGGTGCTCGATGAGCGATTCGACGCCCCCGAGGGATTCCGCGAGCGTAAACAACCGGACGTTTTCGAGGAACGCGCGGGCCTGCTCGATCCCGCCCGCGATGAAGAACGTGATCATGCCGCCGAAGCCCCGCTGCTGGCGCTTGGCGAGCGCGTGCTGGGGGTGGCTCCTCAGCCCGGGGTAAATCACGCGCTCGACCTGGGTGTGGTCTTCGAGCCACTGCGCGATCCTTCCCGCGCTCTGGTTGTGCCGCTCCATGCGGAGCGCCAGCGTCTTGATGCCGCGAAGCACCAGGTACGCGTCGAACGGGCCCATGATCGCGCCCACGGCGTTCTGATGGAAACGAACCTTCTGCGCCAGGTCGATGTCGCCGGTGACGAGCAGGCCGCCCACCACATCAGAGTGCCCGCCCAGGTACTTGGTCGCCGAGTGCAGCACGATGTCGAACCCGTGAGCGAGCGGGCTCTGGTTGATCGGCGAGCAGAACGTGTTGTCGCACAGCAGAAGGCACTCGCGCCCCGCCTTGCTCCGCGCGGCCTTGGCGATCGCGGAGAGGTCGGCGAGCTTGAGCGTCGGGTTCGTCGGCGTCTCGACCCAGACCAGGCGCGTCTTCTTCGTGAGGGCGGCTTCGAGTTTCTTGAGGTCGGTCATGTCGACGAACGTGACCTTGAGGCCCTGCGAACGGGCCTTGACCTTCTGGAACTGGCGGTTGGTGCCCCCGTAGACGTCGTCCATGCAGACGACCTCATCGCCGGCGGTCAGCAGTTCGAGGACGCAGTCCATCGCTGCGAGCCCGGAGGCGAATGCGAATCCCCCGCACGACGGGTCTTGCTTCTCCGTGATCGGCGACCCTTCGAGTTGCGCGACCATGCGCTCCAGCGCGTAACGCGTCGGGTTGTGCGAGCGCGAGTACTCGAAGCCCGTGTGCTCGCCGGGCGACCGCTGGGCGTAGGTGCTGCTGGTGAAGATCGGCGGCATCACCGCGCCGGTGACCGGCTCGTTGTGCTGGCCGGCGTGAACAACCTGGGTATCGAGATGATGGTGGAGGTGGGATGCCATGGGCGGGGCTCGGGGTGAGTTTGCGGCGGAGCGACGCCACAAGCGTAGTCGGGCGCCCATGCGAGAAGCCTCTGGCGGGCTCTGTGCCGCTTTACCAATCCACGCCGCACGCGTCCTCACCCCGGCGCTCCGCCTCAAGCACCGTGCGGTGCCAGCGGGACAGGTCCGCGGCGAACGTCTCCTCGGGTGTGAGCCATAACGCCGCGTAGCCGGGCTCGGTGAGCAAGGGAGTCTCGGGCCCCGGCGCGAGGCCGCGGTAGAACCAGGCGATCACCTGGCCCGGGCGGACGAGCCCGCCGCGGAATCGCATGACCTGCGTGCCGGCGTTGACCAGTCGCACCGCGGGCGCCAGGTGTCCTTTGGCGACGTCCCAGCCGAGTTCCTCGAGCAGTTCGCGCCGGATGCACTGTTCCGGAGTCTCGCTCGGCTCGCGTGAGCCGCCGAAGCAGGTCACCAGCCCGCCGGGCTCGCGCGGGGCGCGACCCGACCCGCCCCGGGCTCGCCGGGCGACCGCTCGACCGGACTTGTCCGCACGCGGCGGGCGTTTCTCGAGCAGGTACCGCCCTTGCGGGTCGCGGAGGATCGCGCAGCAGAACGCCGGCCACGCGCCGGACCACGGGTCCGCTGCACCCGAGGGTGCCGGGCCCACCGAACTCTCGGGCTTGAACGGGTTGGGTCCGCCGGGAACGCACATGGCGGATCGACAATACGCTCTGCCCATGAGGCTTGCCCAGAGTGCCCGAGAGTTGGAGGCGTTCCACGGCGGGGTCTTCGTGCCGACGATGGGCGCGCTGCACGCGGGACACGCGAGCCTCATCGAGCACGCCGCGAAGTTGCGTCGAGAACTGCCCAGCCGGAGCGGCCGGCCCGCTCCGGTGGTCGTGTCGATCTTCGTCAACCCGACGCAGTTCAACGACCCGAAGGACCTGGAGCGATATCCGCGAACGCTCGAGGCGGACATGCGGCTGTGCGAGGGCGCGGGCGCGGACGTCGTGTTCGCGCCGAGCGTGGGGGAGATCTATCCCGCTGGCGCCGAAGCCCCCCCCGCCGCTCCCCACGAACGCGCTCTCGTGCTCCCGAACGTAGCGACGATGCCGGGGCTGGAGGATGCGCACAGGCCGGGGCACTTCGCGGGCGTGTGCCGCGTGGTGAGCAGGCTGTTCGATCTCGTCAAGCCGCGCCTCGCGTTGTTCGGCGAGAAAGACTGGCAGCAGTTGCAGGTGATTCGGGCGATGTGCGCCATGCAGGGACGCGACGGAGAACTGACGATCGTGCCGTCGAAGACTGTGCGCGAGACGGGCGCGAGCGCCGGGCTGGCGCTGAGCAGCCGCAATGTCTTCCTGTCGCCCGCGGACCGGATTGGTGCGCTCTCGCTGTCGAAAGCGCTGTGCGAGGCCGATAGCGCGGCGAAGATCGGCGAGGCGGAGGCTGCCATGTCGCGCGTGCTCAGCGCCGCCGGAGTCCAGATGGAGTACGCCGTGGTGCGCGACGCGCAGACGCTCATGCCGCTGCCCGCCGGTCAGGGGCGCATCAGCCCCGGAGGCCCGATGCGGGCGCTCATCGCCGCCCGGGTCGGCCGCGTGCGCCTCATCGACAACGCGCCGTGGGGAAGCGCGTCGGAGCGGTTCTGACCCCACGCCCTCGATCCCCCCACCCCGCTCGCCCGCGATACGCTTGGGGCATGTCTACGCCTGCAGCGAGCGCCCGGGAACTCGAATCCCAGTCCGGCTCCGTCACCAGCAATCCGGCCGACCGATCGCCGGGGCTGGACTTCGGCGCGGCGTGGGATTACGCCCCCGCGCCCGAGACCGTGAAAGTGGAGATTCGGGAGCGGTATCCGCTCTACATCGGCGGGCGCTTCGTCGAGAGCGCCGGGGGTGGCAAAGCGGCGTTCTTCGAGACGGTCAACCCCGCGAACGAGCGCATCCTCAGCCGTGTGGTCCAGGCGCAGGACACCGACGTGGACGCGGCCGTCGACGCGGCCCGGGCCGCGCTCCCCGGCTGGGCCGGGCTGGCGGGGCGTGAGCGCGCCAAGCACCTCTTCCGCCTGGCGCGGCGTATCCAGGAACGCGCCCGCGAACTGGCGGTGCTGGAGACGCTCGACGGCGGCAAGCCGATCCGCGAGTCGCGCGACGTGGACGTCCCGCTCGCGGCGCAGCACTTTTTCTACTACGCCGGCTGGGCCGACAAACTCGCGTACGCCTTCCCCGGCCGAACGCCGCGCCCGGTGGGCGTCTGCGGACAGATCATCCCGTGGAACTTCCCGCTGCTGATGGCCGCGTGGAAACTCGCGCCGGCGCTCGCTTGCGGCAACACGGTTGTGCTCAAGCCCGCGGAGACGACGCCGCTGACGGCGCTGCGACTGGCGGAGATCTGCGACGAGGTCGGCCTGCCGCCGGGCGTCGTGAACATCGTGACCGGGGACGGACGCACGGGCGCAACGCTCGTGAAGCACGCCGGGATCGACAAGATCGCCTTCACGGGCTCGACCGAGGTCGGCAAGCGGATCGCGACGGCCATCGCGGGTACGGGCAAGAAACTGACGCTCGAACTCGGCGGCAAGTCGGCCAACATCATCTTTGACGACGCGTCCATCGACCAGGCCCTGGCGGTGGACGGCGGGCCGGCGGTGATGGCCGACAGCGCCGACAACCCCGGCGGGGGGGCGGCCGGCGACTCGACCTTCGTCCTGCGCCGCCTGGTGGAGCGTGGCGTGCG
>CALMQD010000292.1 GCA_937871415.1 uncultured Phycisphaerales bacterium
ATCGGGCACGAGTGTGCCGGAGCGCGGTCGGTCTGGCAATATGTCTTGCCGGGCTCGCAGTCGGCGTGGACTCCACGCTCGCTGTCCCCGCCGATTCCTTCCTCGCTATCCAGCCCGAGACACCCGCGCAGGCGTGGAGTGTCGAGATCACTCCCGAAGACATCGCGCGCGGCTACACGAATCAACTGCTGGTCAAACTGCGCGAGCCCGCGCCGCCGGCGGGCGCCTCCGAAGGTCCCGGTGGCCTGACTTCACGTCCACCCGGCACTGTCCGCGATGTCTCCGCGATCCTTACTGCTTCGATCAACGCCGCCGCGCAGCCGGTGCCGAGCGAACTCGCGCAGTTGGGGAGCGTCAAGCCGTTCTTCCGCGGCTTCACCCGTGCCCCGCAGGTGGCCAAGGCCCTCGGGCTCCAACGCTGGTTCGTGCTCCAGTTGGCGCGATCAAGCGATCCTCGCGCCGTGCTGGACACCGTGCGTGCGATGCCCGGCATCGAGGCCGCGGAGCTCGACACCATCGGTTTCCTGCACGGGGCCGTGCCGAACGACCCGTCGTTCTCGCTGCAGTGGGCGCTGCGGAACTCCGGCCAGACGATCGCGGGCGTGCCCGGCACTTCCGGCGTGGATGTCCGCGCGATCGACGCCTGGTCGCTGTCGCTGGGGTCGTCCGATGTGCTGGTCGCCGTGCTCGATTCCGGCGTGAGCCTGAGCCACCCCGACCTCGCCGGTCACTGGACCGACGGCGTGAACACGCTCTCGCCCGGCGCTTCCTTTGACGACAACTTCTCGACGTCGCACGGAACGTACTGCTCGGGCATCATCTCGGCCGCGTTCAACAACTCGCTCGGCGTCGCGGGCCTCGCGCCCAACTGCAAGATCCTGCCGGTGAAGGTCGTCAACGGCGCCGCGGGATCGGAGTCCACCGTCGCCGCGGGTCTGCTCTGGGCGACCGATGCCGGCGCATCGGTGGCGAACATGAGCCTGGGCTTCTCGACCGGCGGCTCGGCGTTCCGCGACGCCGTGGTGTACGCCAACACGGCCGGGTGCGTCCTGGTCTCCTCGACCGGCAACGCGCCGGGGAGCGCGATCGGCTTTCCGGCGAAGTGGAGCGAGGTCATCGCCGTCGGCGCGACCGACAACCGCGATTTCGCCGCGGCTTTCGAGACCACCGGCCCGGAGATGGACATCGCCGCGCCCGGCATGTCGATCTACACGACGTCGGACACGTGGTCCGTGCCCAACGGCTATGCGTTCCAGAGCGGCACGTCGATGGCGGCGCCGTTCGTCACCGCGACCGCCGCGCTCATGCGCTCGGTGAACCGATCGCTGACGCCCACGCAGGTGCAGGCGATCCTCGAATCCACCGCGATCGATCTGGGCCCGCCCGGGAAGGATGTTCAGTACGGCGCCGGCCGCCTGAACACGTTCGCCGCGGTCCAGGGCGCGCTCGCCGCCCGGCCCGGGTGCCTCAGCGACATCAACAACGACGGCGTGACGAACGAGATGGACCTGTTCGTCTTCCTCGACGGCTGGTTCTCGGGTCAGAGGGACTACAACGCCGACGGGCGCACCGACGTCCTCGACCTGTTCCTGTTCCTCGAATGCTGGTTCGTCCAACGCGGCTGAGCGCCGGCGCCTGGGCAACCCATCGCTCCACCGGTCAGGGCCCGATGTCGACCGCGAGCGCCGCGCGCCCCGCGGGGAGGTCGAAACGTTCTCGCGTGGTGCAGTAACCCATGCCGCCCATGCGCGCCACGGCGTCGAGGGCCGCGGGGTCGATGTGCAGGCGTTCGTTGATCGCGCCCTCGCGCACGCGCACGTGCACCACGCGCCCGACGACGATGTTCCCGCCCGCCGGCGCGCCGGGCGCCAGTTCGATCACCCGCTCGGTCGTGCATTCGAAGCACAGCGGTGACTCGGCGACCCGCGCGGGGTGCACCTTCGCGCTCGGCTCGGGCGTCAGGCCCGAGAGCGTCCACTCGCTCTGGTCCGGCGGCAGGTCCTCGGCGCACGCGGCCATGCGCGTCGCCCACGCGTGCGACACGATGTTCACGACGAACTCGCCCTGCGCGGGGTGGCCCCCTCCCAGCGAGAGCAGGGACGCGTGATCGCGCGGCAGGCAGTTCCGCAGCGAGTCCTTCATCCCGCCGTCGAGGCGGTTGGCCGGGCAGAACAGGAGCGTCATCGGCTCGCTGCTCACGCCCGCGAAGAACGAGAAGGGCGCGAGGTTCGCGACGCCGCTCGCGCCGAGCGAAGAGATCAGCGCGATCGGTCGCGGCACGATGCCGCCGATGAGCAGTTTGTACCGGTCGGGTTGCGAGAGTCGCGCGGTGTCGATTTCCATGCCCGCAGCGTACGAAGGATGGAGGCGAAGTGAAAAGTAGCGGTGAAAAGTGAGCGGTGAAAAGTGTGCGGTGAAAAGTGAGCGGTGAAGAGTGAGCGGTGAAAAGTGAGCGGTGAAGAGCGGGCGGTGAA
>CALMQD010000293.1 GCA_937871415.1 uncultured Phycisphaerales bacterium
TCGATCGTCGCCACGGGAGCTGCGGCGTTCGGCCCGCCCGGCACATCACCCGCGTATAAAGGCGCACCCGAGGGAGCGGGAACGCTCGACGCGACAGGCGTTGTCTGCTCCGGCGTCGGCCGGGACGCCGGCGTCAACGCATCGCGTGCGGATTGGGCGGCTTGCGGCGCGCGGCTGTTCAGGCCGGTGCGGACGCGCGGCGAAACCTCGTCGTGCACCGCGCCCAGAATCGTCAGGAGCTGCGCGCCCGTCAGGCCCTGGTACGGGCGCAGGTGCTCGGGGATCAGCGCCGGTGCGTGATCGGGACCCTTGGTCCCCAGAGCCGCGACCACCGACATCGCTTCTTCCTGGGTCGTGCTCTCGGGCTTGCCCATCATCCGCGCGAGCATGCGGCACGTCTCGCCCAGCGTCGCCGCCTCGCGCGCCGGACGATCGAAACTCGCGCTGATCCAGCCCAGCTTGCCCGCCATCGCCTTGCGCTGCTCGTACGTGGTCGCGTTGATCCCCGCGCCCAGCAGCAGGCACGCGTGCAGCGCATCGTCGTGGCACACCAGCGACTGCTTCTCCAGGTCGTCGAAGAACTCGAGCTGGCTTGTCGCCAGAAGGCCCAGCATCATCTGCGGATCGGTCGTGCTCGGGTCCGGGAGCGTCGCGGCGCGCGTCTCGGCGCTCGAATGCGCGATCAGCGGGCGCCCTTCGACGACCTCCGCGCCCCCCGCGTCCTGCGCTTGAACGCCCGGCGGCACGAGCGCGACACACAGCCCCGCAACCGCGGCGAGTGCCATCGCGCGCACACCCGTCCGGCAACGGCTCAATACGACAGCATTCGTCGAGAGTGCGGCCTGTGCGCCCCTTGCTTCTTGATGCAGATCCATCTGCGACTTCCCCTTTGGGCTTCGGGGCATCCGGCCCCGCTGAGTTGTGCGTTGCTTCACCGCCGGCGGCGATCGCCACCGCCCCGGCCCCCCGAAAACCCACCCCGCCCCGCCCCTCCCCTCCTGCCATTCGAGCCGAGTCGAGACGCGCAAACCGAGTTGCCGCAACCAGAACGGTCCCGGCAGAGGACCGTAGTAGACGGCACGTAGCGCCCGGCGTCAAATCGGGCGCCGGCGCGGGCACGCCGCGCCGACCTGCACGCAGGACCGGCGCTGGTTCGACGCCATCGACACCACCAAGGGCTTATCGGCGCAGGCTTTGCGCGGACCACAGAAAAACCGCGGCGCGCCGCGCAAGCGACAGGGATCTTGCTCCGCTCGCGATGATC
Source organism: uncultured Phycisphaerales bacterium (assembly GCA_937871415.1). GTDB lineage: Bacteria > Planctomycetota > Phycisphaerae > Phycisphaerales > UBA1924 > JAHBK01. The sequence goes on from CALMQD010000293.1 coordinate 1,265, forward strand.
TCAAACGCCGTGCGAATGCATGCCCGGTATCAGGGGGGAAGGTGAGGTCAAAGTGAGCTTCGTGTGCGTCGTTTGCTTGCGAGATCTGCCCCTTGGCGCGCTTCACCGGCGTGCGGTCGTTGCTGGCGACGGAGAGCTCCCCCACAGACCGCGAGCATCAAGGCCGACGCGCCGCCGGGCGCGGGCACGGGCGAGAACGTGACATCCCAGCAGCGCCCGCCGTTCCACACGAGCGGGCCGGGCGAGCCGTCGGCGTTGATGCGCTGGACGCCCGACTCGGTCGCGCCGTACCAGACGTCGCCCGCGGGATCGGCAAAGGCCGTACGGTCGATGCCCAGGCCGTTCGCCGTGGCGGAGGTCGCGCTCACCGTGCCGATGCGGGTCGCGGCGAGCAGGCCGGCGTTGCCGAGCGTGTACACCGAGCCGTTGCCGCGCCAAGTGATGTAGCGCGTGCCGTCCGAGCCGATCGCCAGGCCGTCGGCGAAGGCGCTCGACGCGGGAAGCCCCGTGATCGTGCCCAGGTCGGTCGTCACCGAGGTGGCGGTGTTGATGCTGAGCAGCCGGTGGTTCTGGGCCGAGGGGTTGGAGTAGAGCGCGAGCATCTGCCCGGAATTCGGGTCGAGCGCGAGATCCTGGAAGAACCAACTCGAGGTCGTGCCCGCCGGACGCGTGAGCGTCGCGAGCGTGGTGATCGCGCCGCTGGTCGGATTCACGCGAAAGAAGGCGCCGGTCGCCGACTGCGCCACGTACAACTGCCCGTCGAGCCCGAGTTCGATCCCCTGCGGGAACGAGCCGAAGGCCGCCGACGAAGTCGCCACAACGGCAAAGGTCGTCGAGGGCGAGGCCGTGTCGAAGCGGATCACCCGATCCGTCTGCGTCGCGTAGGCGATCCCGGCGTGCGCGCTCGGAGACATCGCCAGCCCGGCCATCCCCGAAATTGCGGCGAGACAAACAAGATTCGAAGCAACGTAGCGCATAGTGACAACATACTCGGTGGATGACACCGTGCGTTTCAGGATTTGTAAAATTCCTTGACCCGCCGGTCAGCGATCGTTATCGGGCAACCGTGCGGGAACCAAGGCATGTCGCGTCTCGCCCGGCCGCCGCGCGGACCGCCGACCGCCGCGCAACGCAACAAAGTGCGTCGATGTCTGTCTCGGCGGCCTTGGCGACGACGCACATTGCAGCGTCTCACACGCCGAGTTTCTCGGCGAGGAACTCCACGACTTTCTCGCTGGCGATCCGCTGCTGGCTCCCGGTGTCGCGGTCGCGGACCGTGACCGTCTGGTCCTTGAGCGTGTCGCCGTCGACGGTGAAGCAGAACGGGCAGCCCGCCTCGTCCATGCGCGCGTAGCGCTTTCCGATCGACTGCTTCTCGTCGAACTCGATGAACCCGGTACGCCCGAACTTGGCCCGCACGGCGTCGTAGATCTTCTCCGCGACCTCGGGCATCCCGTCCTTGTTCACCAGCGGGAAGACCGCGGCCTTGATGGGCGCCAGGCGCGGGTGGATCTTCAGGAACTCCGGGCTTGGGCGGCTCTCGTCCTTGGTGTACGCCTCGCAGATGACCGCGAGCGCGCCGCGGTCCAGCCCGGCCGCGGGTTCGATGCAGTGCGGCAGGTACCACTCGCCCTTGGGCTGGCCGTTGGGCGCCAGTTCGCCGCGCGACGCGTCGAAGTACTTGAGTTTGCTCTTGCTCGTGTTCTCGTGCTGCGTGAGGTCATAGTCGCCGCGGTGCGCGATCCCCTCGAGTTCGCCGAAGCCCGGCGCCGTGAAGGGGAAGCGGTACTCGACGTCGCTGGTGCCCTGCGAATAGTGGCTCAGTTCGTCCTTGTCGTGCTCGCGAAGAATCAGGTTGTCGCCGGCGAGGCTGATGGACTTCCACCACTCCATGCGGAAGTCCCGCCAGAACTTGTACCACTCGACGGATTCGCTGGGGTGGCAGAAGAACTCGAGTTCCGCCTGCTCGAACTCGCGCGAGCGGAAGGTGAAGTTCCGCGGCGTGACCTCGTTGCGGAAACTCTTCCCGGTGTTGCCGATGCCGAAGGGGATCTTCACGCGCGTCGTGTCCACGACGTTCTTGAAATTGATGAAGACCCCTTGGGCGGTCTCGGGACGGAGATAGACCTTGCTTTCCTCGTCAAACACCGCCCCCGTGTACGTGAAGAACATGAGGTTGAACTGTCTGGGCTCGGTGAGTGAACCGGCCTTCCCCGTGAACGGAGAAGGCACCTTGCCAACCAAAGCCTCTTGGGACTTCAATGGCACGGGCACACAAACGGCTCCCAGAAGCTTGCCTCGGTACTCGCATTCGAACGTCGGAGCCTGATTGGGTGTAACTTTCGGATACACGCGGATATCCCGCACTCCGAGTTGCTTCTGGAGTTTCACGTCAGCCATGAGTACCGCAAGTGCCTCGTCAGGCCCTCCAGCGATCACGGTAAACGTCGGAATCTCCGTTTTGAGCCATTCGATCGACGCGGGGAGTTGCGCCGGCCCGGCAGGACTCGCAAGCGAATACGCCCCTTGCAAGTGATCCGCTCGGAACCGTTGCTTCGTTTCCTTGTCGTCCACCATCGGATCGTTGAACCCGCCGACGTGTCCGCTCGCCTCCCACACCTTCGGGTGCTGAATGATGCACGTCTCGAGCGGGACGCAGCGAACCTCCTGATTGCCCGGGCCGCGCCGGCCCCAGCAGGGGTTCATGATCATGTCCTGCCACCACGCGTCGCGCAGGTTCTTCTTCAGCTGCGCGCCCAGCGGGCCGTAGTCCCAGAAGCCGTTGATGCCGCCGTAGATCTCCGACGCCTGGTAGATGAACCCGCGGCGTTTGCACAGCGCCATGATGGCGTCCATGCTCTTGGCCCCCACTCCCCCCACCGCCCCTGCGCTACCGACCGCGCCGCCGCTCGCGGTCGCGCCGGCGCCGTCGGCCTGGGCTGCGGGCTTGGAAGAAGGCGGGTGGGTGTGCTGGCTCGGATCGCTCATGACGCTACCTCTCACGGTCCCGGAACAACACCGCGGCACGACGACCAACCGCCGCGACGATTCGGGCCGGGATGGTAGGTGAGGCGTCGAGCCAACGAGCCAAAACCGCTCGGCCCAGAGGCGTTCCGTTCGCCGCGGTCCGATGGCTGGCCCGCCCGCTCATATTCGGGTCTCAGCGGCTCGGTTCCTTCGCTCGCCAGCCCGCTCGCGTGGGCTCACACGCCGCAGACTCCCAACTCCGCGAACC
>CALMQD010000294.1 GCA_937871415.1 uncultured Phycisphaerales bacterium
CCGGAGCACCTGCGCGAGCGCTGGGGCCTGCCGGCGCCGCTGATCGAGAACGTGCGCCACAGCTCGGGGACCTCCTCCACGACGAGCGCCGAGACCTCGGCGAGCTGGTCTCGGGTGTACGCGTACGTCGCCCCCTCGGGCCCGCGCACCGAGATGCGGATGTTCGAGCGATCCTCGAGGGGCGCGAGCCGGCGAACCGGGTGGGTTAGCGGCGGTACTCGAAGTAGACGCGGTCGCGCGGGCAGTAGTCGTGCGAGTGGTAGCCTCGTGAGTAGCCGCGGGAGTAATAGACCTCGGGGTAGTAGTAGGTGGTGGAGTAGTAAGTCGTGGCGGGCGACGAGACGTAGACGCGGTCGCGCGGGCTGGAGTCGTAGGCGTAGGCGGCGTTGCGGGCGTTCTGATCGCCGACGACCGCGCCGCCGAGCCCGCCGAGGACGGCGCCCACGGCGGCGCCCTTGCCGAAATCGCCGGAGAGTGAGCCGATGATGGCGCCGGCGCCCGCGCCGAGGGCGGCGCCGGAGACGCCGCCTTCGAAGGCGTTGTTGCAGCCGCTGAGGAGCGCGGCAGAAGCCACGAGCGCGGCGGCGATGGCGGGGCGGGAAGCGGTACGGAGTGCGGGACGCATGGGGCACCTCGTCAGGAGAGGTGGAACAGGGGATCGGAAGCGGCCGGCGAGGACTGTGAGCAACAGAGCAGGCCTCGCGCGGCCACGTGTTATTGTACGCTAACTTGTTGTACGGAGTTCGAGGGAGCGAGTTGCAGGAAAGTCGGAAATCGCGCTTGCAGAACGCTCGGGCGCCGGGGTCGGACCCGCGGCGAGCGTTCAGGTCTGGTGGGTTCGCAGACTGTGCGGACGGCGTTTGGAGTCTGTCCGATCAGCGACGGCGACGGGCGCGCCGCGGGAGGGCGGCCAGCACCAGGAGAGCCGAGGCTGGCGCGGGGATCGTGATGTAGACGTTGTCCGTGTAGGCGGTGGCGTTGTCGGAACCGCCGCCGGGCACGGGACCGGACGACACGCCGCGGAACATGCCGAACTCGATGACGCCGCCGGCGGCGGAGAAGTCGGGGTTGGAGGACGGATCGAGGCCGAAGGGCTGCATGGGGTTGTAGGTGAGCAGGTAGAAATCGGCGGCGGTGAGGGTGAGGAGGTTGCTGCTGGTCCAGTTGGCGGCGCTGACGGAGAGGACGGGGGCGAAGTAGAAGTTGCCCGCCTGTCGGACGACGGGCCCGGACATCTGCACGCCGAAGTCGGAGCGGAAGTCCTCGCGGTAGGTGAGTTGAGGGATCGCGCCCTGCGTGCCGAGGTCGTAGCCGCTCGTGAAGAGCAGCGAGCAATAGGAGGCGGAGTAGTCCTGCGTGGGGATCGGCGCGGGGCAGGTGGTCTCGAATGCGCGATGCTCGGTCGGATTGCCGCCGGTGGTCAGGCCGTACGAGAGCGCGAAGCCGCTGGGACCGACGTAGTGCTGCGTGAACTGTGACCACGTCGGCGAGAAGCCGGCCTGGGTCATCGAGTACTGGTAATAGGCGTTTGCGCCGGAGGCGATCGACAGCGCGGCGAGGGCGCTTAGTGCGAATGTGCGTGCGGCCATGCTCTCTCTCCTGTGGGCGCGCTTTCGCGCGCGACGGGCCTGGGCGCCCACCTTAATCTAACGGCTTCTTGCTGGGGTACAAGGCGCCGCCGTGAGAAACCCCGCCGAGGACCGAGAATCCAGCCGAGCGAAGCGTCGGCCGGGTCAGAGCGCGGCGGGTCAAGACCTGTCCGCTCGCGGCTACTCAGCGCCGGGGGCGGGTGAAGCCGCTTCGGTGGCCGGCGGGCTTCGACGCTCGCGCTTGCTCTTGTGGTGGGCCTTGGGCGTCACGTGGAAGGTGACGGTGACCTTGCCGACGCGCTTCTCGCGCTCGGAGGGCTTGACGATCTGCTGGACGACGTCCATGTCGATGGTGAAGTTGAACTCGCCGCCTTTGGAGACGAGGTCCTTGACGTCGTCGCGCGGCGAGATCTTGTAGACCGCGGGGCCGAAGCAGGGGCGGAGGAACTTGTACTCGAGGTGCTTGCAGACGACGGTGTAGTCCCCGCCGCAGACGCCGAAGACGTACATGCCGCCGGCGATCTCGGCGTTGCCGAGGAGCGCGGCGCCGGCCATGGCGTTGTACCAGTTGCGGTTGAAGCGCTTGAAGGGCAGGACGGCGGTGAAGGAGTTGTCGTCCTTCGAGCGGTACATCTTGATGCCCGAGCGTGCGGCGAAGGGGAGCCAGATGAGGCTGGTGACGCCGTGCCAGAAGTTGTTCTTGCTGGCGAGGCGCGAGATGTAGGCCTCGACGCGCTCGATGAGGGTCTTGCGGCGCTGGACGGGCCCCGGGCCGGCGGGCGAGGAAGCGGCAGCGGGCGCGGGTCGCCCAGGCGGGAGGGCCGACGCGGCGGACGAAGACGAAGTCGACCCCGGCGCGGGGTCGCCGGCGCCGGAGGAGGCCGCGGGGGTGACGGGGCTGGACGGGGCTTGCGTCACGAAGGGATGATAGTGAGGGGGAGGGACCGGGAGACGCGGGCGGGGGCTAAAGGGCGGTGGGTTCGAGTTCGAACCAGTCGCCGCGGGCGGCCCGTTTGACCGTGACGAGGGGGTTTCCGGGCTCGTGGTCGAGGCAGAGAGTCCAGCGGCGCTCCATGGCCTCGGTGAGGAACCAGCGCTTCGAGACCATGGAGGTGTAGGGCTCGACGTCGTAGGCGAGTGAGTACGCCGCGCCCAGGTGGTGCACGGTGGGCATCACGTCGGGGGTGAAGACGATCTCGCGTCCGCCTGGGTCGGTGAAGAGGACGGCCTGCTGGCCCCAGGTGTGGCCGGGGACGTTGAAGACGAAGATTCCGGCGTCCTTCCAGAGCTCGGTTGCGCGGAGGTCGACGGGCGCGTGCGGGCGTTCGTCGCGGTCGGGGGTAAAGCCCGGCGCGAACGGGGGCGGCGAGTCGACGAGGACGAGTTGCTTTTCGATGGGGAGCAGGTGGTCGCGGTAGTAGGTTCGCGTCATGACCGAGCGATTGGCAACGGCGTCGGACCACTCGCGGCGCTGAACGAAGACGCGCGCTTTGGGAAACGTGGGGACGCACCCGCCGACACGCGCAGAGCCCCCGCCGCCGTCCCAGTGACCGCCGAGCGGGCCGCCGGACCACGCGGGCGTTTCGCCGGGGGCGGGGAGCCGGGTGAGTGCGCCGGCGTGGTCGAAGTGCAGGTGGGTGACGACGACGGCGTCGATGGACTCGCAGGCGACGGGCGGATCGAGTTCGGCCAGGGCGGAGCCGATCCATCGGTCGCTCAGCGCGAAAACGTCCTTCATCTTGTCGTCGAGTTTGTTGCCGGTGCCGACTTCGACCAGGACGCGCTTGGGCGAGCCGGGGGGCGCTGTGCCGACTCGGTCGAGCAGCAGGCAGTTGTGCTGAACGGTGAGGCGCCCGCGGTCGTCGGCGGGGACGGAGCGGCTCCAGACCACGCGCGGGATCAGGCCGAACATCGAGCCGGCGTCGAGGCGGAACTCGCCGGCGCGGATCAGTCGCGGCTTCCAGCGTGGCGGCGTGTTGTGGGCGGGGTCGCTGGGCATGAGCGGTGATGCCAACAAGATCAGAACCGGAAGCGCACGGTGAGGCCGACGTAGGCTGTCGGGTCGGCCTCCTCCTCGGCGATCTCGATGCCGTCGCGGTTGTCGAAGCGGAACTGGCTCCAGACGGCGGCGCCGCCGGTGAGCGAGATGGTGGTGTTGAGCGAGGGCTTGTAGTCGAACCCGGCGCCGATGGTCACGCGCTCGTCGCGGAGGACGCCCGCGTCGAGCGGTCCGGAGTCGCGGTGGTCGGGACGGAACTAGCGGAGCGCGTAGCCGCCTTCGAGGAAGAAGGTCCACTGCGGGTTGAGGTCGGCGGAGAGGCGGAGGCCCGCGCCCTCGGTGGCGAGCATGACGCGCTCGTTGATCTGCCACTGGAAGCCGATGGCGGGGAAGAAGCGGACGTTCTCTTCGAGGCGGGTCTTCACCGCCGCGCCGAGCTGGAGCGAGAAGGAGTCGGAGATCTTCCAGCGCGAGCCGAAGAAGCCGCCGTAGGTGGCGGTGTCGGAGACGTCGGCGTCGGGCTCGCCGGAGAACTGGATGATGCCGCCGGCGAGGAACGAGAGCGAGTCGGAGTGGCGGTACAGGAGGCTGGGGGTGAGCGTGATCTGCAAGACGTCCTCGACCGGGTCGTCGACGCCGACGAGGGAGGAGAGGCGCGAGAAGTCGTACCACGAAGCCTCGGCGGCGGCCTCGACGTTCCAGCGCCAGCGCTCGCCGATGGGTCCGGAGATTCCGAACTGGCCGCCGAAGCGGGTGATGGCGACGTCGGCCTGGGAGTCGTGCACGTCGGCGCGGAAGACGTGCTCGGTCCAGGCCTTGAGGTCGAAGGCCAGGCCGTTGCCGCCCTGCCCGGCGGGGGCGTCGGGTTCGGCGGGCTTTGCGGGCTTGGTGGGAACGCGCTCGAGTTCCGCGCCGGTGGGTTGGCCCGCGGGTTGGGCGAGGGCGATGGATGCGCACGCCGCGGGCGCGAGGAGTGCGAGCGTGGTCGAGAGTCGGCGGGGCATGGGTTCTCCGAGACCGATGGGCGGGGTGTTGGGCACGCGCGTCAGACGCGGCTCTGCCAAGCGTACACGAACCATTCGAGGGCGAGGAGGATCGCGGCGGCGGCGATGAACCAGTCCCAGATCTCGCGCGATCCCGGGGCG
>CALMQD010000295.1 GCA_937871415.1 uncultured Phycisphaerales bacterium
CGGAGTGGCGGAGTGGCGAAGTGGCCGAGTGGCGGAGTGGTGAGGAGGTGAAGTGGCGGAGTGGCGGAGTGGCGGAGTGGCGGAGTGGCAGGGTGGCCAAGTGGCCAAGTGGGGGAGTGGCCGTGAGACCGAGGGGTGGGAAAGAAAACTCCCGCCCAAGGGGGCGGGAGTGGGGAGTTCAAGGAGGGTGTTGGAGCGAGACCTGCGGCTTGATCGGATCTTCGCGAACGGCTCAGGGGGTCGAGCCGCGTAATCGATCGAGGCCGGTTGGGACGGGAGCGGAGCGGAAGGGCAGGGGGTTAGCGGCCGGCGGGTTCGGCGCCGGGCTCGGGCGCGGCGCCGGGGTGGGGTTGGGAGAAGAGGAAGCGGAGGGCGCCCAGGCCGCCGCCCATCTGGTTGGTGTTGTAGATGTACTGGGCGTCGAGGACCTTGTCGATGCGGAGCGCGGCCTCCTGCAGGTGGCCGGAGGTGTAGTCGTCGAGACGCTTGGCGTCGGACTCGAGGATGGGCTTGATCTTGGCGCGGATCTCTCGGAGTTTGGCCAGGGCGAGGTTGGAGATGGGCTTGCCCGCGGCGCCGTCGATGGTGTCGGGGCCGGCCAGATCGATGAGGCGCTCGATGTACTCACGCTGCAGGTTGCGCCGGAGGGAGGAGATCATCGGCTGACGCGCGGTGAAGGACTTTCCGGGGCGGTCGGCGATCTCGCTGAAGATGCTGGTGGTGAGCGTGTTGAGGAGTTCGGCGAGCGTGAACATGTCCTGATCGGCGGGGATGCGGAACTCGTTGTCGTAGACGCGCTTGAGGGTGGTGGGGTTCATGAGCTGCGTGAGCGTGGAGGCCTGGATGCCCATGATGCGGTCGTGGACGGGCCAGGTGGGGTCCTCGAAGATGTCGCGCTGGCCGCCCTCGTCCCACCACTTGTCGACGGTCATGTACTTGAGCATGTCCGGGGTGAGGCCGAAGGCTTCGTCCTTGAAGGCGTTCTCGATGACGAACTGGAGCGCGGCGCGCTGGGTGCCGGCGGGGACGACGTCGATGGGCGGGCGACCGCTGGGGTCGCCCTTCTTGTCGCGGTAGACCTTGGCGCCGCCGATCCAGCCGGACATCATGGAGACGGCGGAGGTCTGCTGCCAGAGGGTGAGGGAGTAGCCGCGGCGAGCGCGGGACCAGCTGTCGCCGTTCTTGACGAACTTGTCGATGAGGCGGTCGCGGTGGAACTTGGCGAGGCGGACCTGCTCCTTGGCGTACTCGAGCGGGTCGGAGCCGAGGTCCCATCGGCGAGCGAGGGGGTCTGGACCCCAGGTGTCCTCGTCGGTGGCGTAGGCGAGGTCGGGCTCGGCGACGCGCGAGAGGACCTTGGCGGGATCGTCGAAGGTGTAGCCGTACTCGATGGCCCAGAGGTCGTAGGGCCCGACGTCGATGACGCCGAAGTCGCCCTGGCGGTCTCCGGTCTCCATGCGGATGTTGAGCGGCGCGTACTCCATGACGGAGTTGGACCAGGTCTTGGCGCCCTTCATCGCGCCCGAGTTGATTTCGGACATGGAGTAGACGGAGGAGCCCTTGAAGTTGTGGCGCAGGCCGAGGGTGTGGCCGACCTCGTGGCAGGTCACGTCGGCGAGGAGGGGGCCGACGAACCACTCGGGGACGCCGTCGAGCAGGTCGGGCTTCTCTTCTTCCTTCTTCTCGTCCTTCTTGGCCTCGTCCTTTTTCTCGTCGTCTTTCTTGGCGTCGTCCTTCTTGGCGTCGTCGGGGGCGGTCGTCTCGGAGTTGTCGAGGATGCCGGAGACCTCGGCGTAGAGGCGCATGAGGGACATGTTCATGGCGGCGCCCTGGGCGGCGAGGCAGAGTCCGTTGACCTGGCTGGTACGCCCGGCGAGGCCGTCGAACTCGCCGCTGCCCATCAGGCCGCCGGAGGCCTCAGCGCCGTCGCCGGCGGGGTGGCCGCCGTAGCGGAGCACGCCGCGCTGGGCGCGCTGGGCGAGGATGTAGTCGCGCTTGCTGGGGGGGGCGAGGCGGAGTCGCGGGTCCCACTGGGGGTTGCGTTCGAGCCAGGAGAGGGTGTCTGGCCCGAAGCTCTGCATGGCGACTTCGGGGAGGAGTTCGTTGTAGTCCATCCAGTAGCCGCGGATGAAGCCGTCGGTGAGGATGATGTCGGCGTCGAGGATCTGGCCGGTGCGCGGGTCGACGCGCGAGGGGCCGATGGCGGTTCCCTGGTTGTTGCTGAGCCAGCGGACGAAGTTGTAGCGGACGTCCTCGGGGTCCTTGTCCATGTGCTGGTTGGCGGCCTTGTCCTGCTGGTAGACCTCGATGGCGTTGACGATGCCGACGCGTTCGAAGGCCTTGTTCCAGCGGAGGATGCCCTCGCGGACCCAGCGGCGGTAGCGGACGGGGACGGTGTGCTCGACGTAGAAGACGATGGGCTGCTTGGGCGGGCTCATCTTGAGTTTGGAGTCCGCCTTCTCGATGTGCCAGCGGTTGATGTAGCGGGTGAAGACCTTGTCGGAGCGGAAGACGCCGAGGTCGGAGTAGCCGGTGGTGAAGTAGCCGACGCGTTCATCGGCGGCGCGGGGCTTGTATCCGGTGTTCTCGGGGATGCGTGAGATGGAGTAGTGGAAGGTGCGGAGCTGGCCCGAGCCGACGGGCATCTGGAAGGCGAGTTCGACGTTCTCGGGGAAGGCCTTGGCCTCGGTGATGGTGGCGAGGCGCGTGTTGGCGCCGGAGGCCTGGCCGCCGAAGAACTTGCCGGCGCTGCCGACGAGCAGGTCGTCCATGTCGATGACGGGCTGGTTGTTCGGGCCCATGCAGACGATGGGGACGTCGAGGAGGACGCGGTCGGTGAAGAGTCGCTGGACGCTGTTCTTGCTCTCGTCGTCGCCGGTGGAGCGGACCTCGACGTTGGGCTGGATGAGGGCGACGCGCTTGTCGAAGCGCTTCCAGTAGGCGTACATGTCGCCGACCTGGAGGCCGGCGTAGGTCTCGCCGCCGGCGACGGTGAGGGCGATGAAATGGCGCTGGGATTCGAAGTTGCGCGGGAGTTCGGCGAGCATCTGGCCGTCCTTCTCGCGGACCCAGACGCCGTAGAGGGAGGGGTCGTCGGTGTTGTTGACCTGCTTGAAGTCCTTGCTGACTTCGGCGAAGGGCGGGAACTCGGGCTTCTTCTCGCCTTCGGGCTGGGCCATGGCGACGGGCGTGGAGAGGACGACCACGAGGGCGGTGAGGCCCAGGGCGGTCAGTCGCACGCACCAGCGGGTCAGGGTCGCGGGACTCATGTCTTGCATACTCCGTGGGTTATGCCGCGCCGGCGGAGGGAGATCAGGGGGCCGGACAGACGCGGCGGCGTGTGATGTGCGAGCGGCCCCGGGAACCGGGCGGGAACAACGCGGGCAGGAACAAGGGCGGGGCTCGTACCCAAATTCGGTCGGCGGACGGGTGGAGATTCAAACCGGCGGGTGGAGAAAGTTGAAGAGCGCGAACTTGGCCGGTTGGAGAGAAGAGGTCGCGGCGCGGACGCGGGGACTCGCGCTCGGCGATGTGAGCCGATTCTAACCGGCGAAACGAGTCCCCGTTTCAGGCCGCTGCGGGCGATGGGCGGGGCGGCGGAGGAGCGTTGGAGGGCGCCGGGAAGTGCTCGATGCGGAGCGCTTCCTGGGGTTTGGGGTTGTCGATTCCCAGCAGGCACCGGGTCGGGGCCTGGGTGTGGAGGAGCCGGACGGTTGGTGACGAATCCCACGAAGCGGGGGCTCGCGTGGGATGGAAGAGGTGGAAGTTGGGGATGGCGGCGACGCCGATGGCGGGTGTGCAGCCGTGCTGGTAGAGGCGTCGGGTAAGGTCGTCGTCCTCCTGGCCGTAGCCTTCGAAGCGCTCGTCGCAGCCGTTGACGGCGAGGTAGGCATCGAGAGAGACGGAGAAGTTCGCGCCGAGCATCTTGGGCTTGTGGGCCTTGGCGAGGTGGAGGCGGCGCATGAGCGCCTGGCGGCGGTAGCGGCGGTCGCGGGTGCGCAGGGCGCGGAGGGCGGACGGATCGAGCGTGATGAAGGACTCGGGGTCGGCGGCGCGGACCTGGTCTTCGGTGATGGCCTGGGTCTGGGGCTCGGTGAGGTCGCGCCGGAAGGCGATGACGAGTCTGTTCGTGTCGGAAGCGGCGAGCGCATCGTGGAGTTCGAGGACGCGCCGGCCGGTGAGGATGTCGCCGTCGAAGAAGACCAGACGCGAGACGGGAGGGAGGCAGGCGTTGAGGCGCTGGAGCGCGCGGACGGCGTTGTTACGGACCTGTCCGAGGCGCGCGACGCCGGCGTGGGCGCGCTGCACGAGTGTGATGGGGAAGTGGAAATCGCGGGCGCAGTCGCGGACCGCCTGGGCGATCTCGGGCGCGTCGTTGTCGCAGGAGACGACCAGGTAGTTGGGCCGGTGCGACTGGAGGGAGAGGCCCAGGAGGGTCAGGCGCAGGTGGCGCGTGGTGTGGGTCGACACGATCGCGGCCATGGGCGTGATGGGCACGGGCGATGTTATGGGCCGGGGGCGGGTGTCGGGGATTGCGCACCGGGGCGGCGGGGGCGCGTGAAGATGCCGCGCCGAACGAATAAGCGAGCGCGGCCGGGTTAGGGATCTCTTTGGAGGAGGTCCACCCTTGAGCGGGTGACGCCGAAGTTCGATGACTGACGGGTCGGCGCACGGGCGGATGGTTTTCGCGCCCGGGGGCGTCGGAGCGGGGCCTTTCGAGTTCGTAGCACAGGCGCATGACACCCTCCCCAGGACACCCCTTGGCGATGCACGCACCGGCGGGATCGGCGCGCGCGGCGGGGGGCGGTGCGCCGAACGCGGGCGCGAGCAAGACGTTCCCGTTCCGGGCGGAACTGGACATCGCGGAACTGGATGAGCGGCACCGTCCGGCGCAGTCGTGGACGGCGCGGGGGGTGGAGTTGAGCCGCTCGGCGCTGACGTTCAAGAGCCGGCGATTGTGCTACCAGGGGCGCGAGCTGCTGGTGGGTGTCCACCTCGTGGACGATCGGCCGGTGGTGCTCTTCGGCGTGGTGACCAAGAGCGATTACGAGGGCGAGGGGCTTTACCACACGACGATCAACCTGCGCACGATGCCCGACAACGAGGCGGTGCAGTCGTGGGGGGCGTCGCTGCCGAATCGCTCGCTGTGAGTGCGCCCGCGCGGGGGCGCGGCTTGGGTTATGATCGCGGCATGGCGAGCGCGGGCACGAGCTTGGGCTTTGGCGACGGGCGCCGATGGCGGTGCGCGGGTCGCGCGGGCACGACCGGGCTGCTTGCCGGGTGCGCGATATTCATGAGCGCCTGCCTGCGCGACACATCGAATCTCGTGGGCTTCGACGAGCCGGACCCGCAGGCGCGGATCCGGGCGGCGATGCGCGCCGACGAGACCGACGATCGCTCGGCGGTGCCGCGGCTGGTGGAGATGCTGGACAGCGATGATCCGGCGGAGCGGATCGCCGCGATCGAGGCGCTGCGCGACTTTACCGGGGGGGAGACGTTCGGTTATCGGCACTTCGATGATCGGGTTGATCGGCGAGCGGCGATCGACCGATGGGTGGAGTGGGCCCGGCAGCAGGGGGCCCCGGCGTCGGGGGAACCGAACACAACGGGTACAACGCCCTGAGGACTTCGGCGAGCGGGGCAAGGGCCGGGCAGGGCGCGGGGCGTACAGTTCTTCGGTTGGCACCACGGCCGTGCCTCCGCCGGTCGCACTCCTCGCGGGAGCGTGAGCCAAGGGATATGAAGCCTGTGCATCAGTCCAGCTCGACGAGCAGCACGACGCCAGCGGCGAGCGCCCCGGAAGGGGCGGATCGCCCGGAGGTGCGGATTCAGATCACGAGCAACCCGCTGTACCTGAGCGGGACGCGTGAACTGGTGGCGGGAGTGTCGAGACGGTTGGGGTTCACGGAGGAGTCGTGCTCTCAGATCGCGTTGGCGGTGGATGAGGCGCTGGCGAACGTGATCCGGCATGGGTATCTCAAGGCGCCGGACAAGCCGATCTGGATCAGTCTGTATCCGACGAAGGAGCCGGGGAGTTCGGGACCGTTCGGCGATTCGTGCCAGGCGTGCTCGCTGCGGATCGTGATCGAGGACGAGGCGCGCCAGGTGGACCCGAGCGTGATCAAGTCGCGGGACCTGGACGAGATCCGGCCGGGCGGGTTGGGCGTGCACATCATCAAGTCGGTGATGGATCACGTCGAGTACGTGAAGCGTCCGGCGGCGGGGATGCGCCTGACGATGATCAAGCACCGGTCGTCATCGTCGGCGGATTGCGCGGCGAGCGGATCGGGCAACGGGGGCGCGTGCTGCGCCCCGGCGAACGCCAAGGACCGGCCCCATGCCTGAGAACGCGAACAACTCCGCGGAACTGAAGGTGCGATCGGAGAAGCGCGACGGCGCGGTGCTGATCATCCCCGCGGGGGAGATCGACCTGACGAGTTCGCCGACGCTGCGCGTGGAGCTCAAGCGCGTGCAGGCGGACAAGCCGGCGCGGCTGGTGATCGATCTGTCGGCGGTGCCGTACATGGACTCGGCGGGGGTCGCGACGCTGGTGGAGGCGATGCAGGCGGCGCGGAAGTCGAGCACGAAACTCGTGCTGTGCGGGATGCAGGACAAGGTGCGGTCGATCTTCGAGATCAGCCGCCTGGACACGGTGTTCACGATCGTGCACGACCAGAACGCGGCGATGGGGAACTGAGGCGGCGGTGGGAACGGGAGCGGGCGGTTGAGGGGCGCCGGGGCGCGCGGCTATTTCTCGGCGGTCTCGGTCGAGAAGAGCGCGTCGACGAAGGCCTCCGGGTCGAAGGGCTCGATGTCGTCGGGCGTTTCGCCGACGCCGACAAACTTCACGGGGATATTGGTGACGGAGCGGATCGCGATGACGATGCCGCCCTTGGCGGTGCCGTCGAGTTTGGCGAGGAAGATGCCGGAGACGTCGGCGGCCTTGGCGAACTCCTCGGCCTGGCGGAGGGCGTTCTGGCCGCTGGTGGCGTCGAGGACGAGGAGGGTTTCGTGGGGCGCGCCCCGGGGGGCGGGGTCGGTGGCGGAAGGGGGGAAGTTCCTGGCGACGACGGACTTGATCTTGGCGAGTTGTCGCATGAGCGGGTCCTGCGTGTGCAGGCGGCCCGCGGTGTCGATGATGAGGTAGTCGACGTTTCGCGCGATCGCGGCCCGGCAGGCGTCGAAGGCGACGGCGGCGGGGTCGCCGCCTTGCTGGCCCTTGACGACCTCGACGCCGAGACGCTCGCCCCAGATCTCCAGTTGGCGGACGGCGCCGGCGCGGAAGGTGTCGCACGCGGCGAGCAGGACCGTGTGCCCCTGCTTGCGGAGCATGGCGCAGAGTTTGGAGATGCTCGTGGTCTTGCCCGCGCCGTTGATGCCGGTGACGAGGATGACGGTGGGGCCGGAGGCGGCGCGGCGGAGTTTGCGGTCCTCCTCGGGCCAGAGGGCCTTGATCTCGCGCTTGAGGTAGGCCAGGACGTCCTCGCCGCTCTTGAGTTTGCCCGCGAGGTAGTCGGCGCGGATGCCGTCGATGAGCTTTCGCGTGCCGGCGACGCCGACGTCGGCCTGGAGGAGCGCGGCCTGAAGTTCGGTGATGAGTTCTTCGGTGAGGACGCGCCCGATGAGGAGCGAGCGGACGCGCGACGCGAAGACCTCGCGGGTCTTGACGAGCCCGTCCTTGATCTTCGAGATGACGCCCTTGAAGAAGGCCATGCGGTCGCGAGTGGTTCCGGGGTCGGGGAAGGGGTTCAGGCGGTGGGCGGGGCGTCGGCGTCGGCAGGTGGGGCGTCGGGGG
>CALMQD010000296.1 GCA_937871415.1 uncultured Phycisphaerales bacterium
AATCAGCGTCAGGACGTAGACGATCGCCACCGCGCCGATGTAGTAGTAGAAGTTGTTCCGCGGATCAGCCCGGTAGACGGCGAACCCGATCATCAGAATGGCGAGGGCGATGCCCCCGATCAGGTACGGGTTGAACAGAAACTCCAGGGTTCTGTTGGTCGCGTCGACGAGCGCGCCGGTGCGTTGCTTGGGCTGCTTCACTTCGACCGCGGCTTTCTCGACGGTCTGGAGCGTCTTGCCCAGTTCGCGATTGAAGCCGCACGCGACGCAGAGCGTCTGTTTGCTCTTCATCGGGCTGCGGCAGTTCGGGCATCCCTTGCTCGCCTCGGCGAGCGATTCATCGACCAGTTTGGCGAGCAGGTCGTCTCCGGCGGGCTCGGGTGGAACGGCCGACGGCGCGGACCTCGAACCGGGCGCGACGACTCTCGTCGGAGCAGCCGCCGGAGCGACGCGGCGCGCCTGGGCTGCCCGGAAGCACGGGTCGCAGGTGTACCTGCCGGCAGCGTCCTTGACGCGCGGCATCGCGGAACAGTCACGCCCGCACGAAACGCAAACCTTGCTGATCGCCGGGCGCCCGGTGGGCGCGGGTGTGTGGTCCATTGTCCGCCGGTTCCGTGCTGGTGCCGTGATCGTCTGACGCAAGAACGCCGGGAGCGGACAGTCTGGGTCCGAGAAGCAGTCTAACAAGTTCGCGGGGGCCCTTCAATAGGGGCATGGGCGGATCTACCTGACGTGGTCGGACCGCCCCCCACCCGGGGACGGTTTGGCCGGTAGAACCCGGGGGGTCGCCGCGCCGATACCGTTGCGCGGACCCTCGCGTTCCCGATCCACACCACGATGCAATGGAGATGCAGATGAAGATGCTGACCCGCACGATCGGCGCTGTGGCGCTGAGCCTGGCCTTCGCCGCGCCCGCCGCTTTCGCCGCCGACACGGCCGACCTGGCCCCGAAGTACAAGACGGGCGACAAGGCGACGTACAAGTTCGACCTGACCCGCAACGAGAAGACGGTCATCGCTTCGACGACTTCGCCGCTCTCTCGCGTGCGCACAATCACCCAGAGCGCGACCTTCGACATGAAGGTGACCGAAGCCTCGGAGTCGGGCACGACGATCACGCTCACACTCAAGGACGCGACCTGCAAGGTGCAGGACCCGGAGAAGTCGCTCGAGTTCTCGTCGAGCAAGCCCGCCGATGACAGCGACGCCAAGAACGAGCTGGTCAAGGCGCTTCGCCCGGTTGTCGGCGCGACGCTCACGTTCAAGTTTGATGCGCAGGGCAACGTCCTCTCCTGCTCAACGGACGCGGAGCTCGTCAAGGCCTCCCAGTTCACGCAGGTCGCCGAGCAGCTCGTGAGCGATCAGTGGGGCCGCATGCGCTGGTCCACCGTGTTCTTCCCCAAGGCCGGCAACTCGACGGTCAAGGCCGGCGAGACGTGGAAGACCTCGTGCCCGATGACGGGCGCGGCGATCGGCAAGTTCCAGGCCGACATGGACTACACCGTCAAGAGCGTCTCGCCCAAGCAGACGATCGTTGAGATGAAGGGCGCCTTCACGATGGAGCCCGATCCGAAGAAGGAGAAGGTCGCCAAGACCTCGAGCGTCAGCGGCTCGATGGCCTTCGACCCCGCCGCCCGCGTCGTCACCACGAGCGAGACCAACGAGAAGATGGAGATGCAGGTCTCGGCCCAGGGCATCGCCGTCGACCGCGACACCGACACGCAGGTGAAGATCACCCGCGCGAACTGACGCAGGCCCTCGCACAGAACACAACCAACTCTGCCGGCCCGGATCAGCCTCCGGGCCGGCGGTCGTTTTGGGCCCGCGACCAGCGCGCGACGAACGCCTCGTACTGTTCGGGCGTGTCGATGCCGGCGTGCACCGCCTCTCGGGCGACGCGGGCGACCGCGATCCCCCACCCGTGTTCCAGAACCCGGAGCTGTTCGAGCTGCTCGGTCTGCTCCAGGGGTGTCGGGCTCATCGCGGCGTACTGCTCCAGGAACTCCCGCCGGTACACATAGATGCCCACGTGACGCATCGGACGCGCGTGCGGAGACGGGCCCCGTGATTTCGCGTCGCGATCGAACGGCACGAGCGAGCGCGAGAAGTAGAGAGCCATCCCGTTGAGCGCGCACACGACCTTGACGCAGTTGGGGTCGAGCGGGTCGTCGGAGGAGGAAAAATCGGCGGCGGCGGTGGCGACGCGGACGCGTGATTCCTTCAGGCGCTCGCCACGCGCCAGGGCATCCACGCTCTGATCGATGACCAAGGGGTCCAGTTCCGGCTCGTCTCCCTGCACGTTGACGATCACCTGATCGCGCGCCAGGCCGAGCAATTGGGCCGCCTGGGCAAGGCGCGAGGTGCCGTTGGGATGGGCGGCGTCGGTCAGCACCGCCTCGGCACCGAACGCCCGGGCGGCGTCCCGCACCCGCGGATCGTCCGCGGCGATGACGATCCTCGAGAGCGATCCGGCGCGGGCGGCGGCCTCGTAGACGTGCTGGATCAGGGGCTTGCCCGTTCGCGCGGCCAGAACCTTCTCGGGGAATCGCGTCGAACCGAGGCGGGCCGGGATGATCGCAACCGCGTTGGCGCCGGACATGGGGCCCTCGGATCGGGAGCGCACGCCTACTCCGCGGCGGGCGCCGCGCCGCCGGCGCCGCCCTTGAGCCGGCCGATGAGCGTCTTGAGCTCCTCGCGCTTCTGGCGGATGTCCTTGAAGTTGATCTGCTGGATCGCGATCGACGACGCGATCTTGTACGCCTCCTCGGCGTTGGCGAGGTCGTTCTGCTCGGCGCCGTGGGCCGCCAGAGCGCTCATCAACCCGTAACGCAGGTCCATGCCCTTGGCGTCGTTCGGATCGGAATGGGCCGCGAGCGCCTGGCGGTGGGTCTGGACCGACTCGTCGAGCCACCCGATCTGCTGAAAGGCCAGGCCCAGGATGTGGAGGATCTCGGCCCGGTTCTTGACGTCGCTCTTGGCTTCCTGCAGCTGACCGATGGCGTCCTCGTAGCGGCCGAGGGTGTAGTAGCGCTTGCCGAGCTCGAACTTGCGGACAAGGTCGGTGGGATAGGCCTTGACCTGCGCCTCAAGCGACTGGGCCTCGAGTTCCATGTATTGTCGCGCCGCGACCTTGAAAGCTCGCCGCGCGTCGTCGCCGGCGTCGGGGGCCTCGGCGGCGGCCTTCAGCTTCGCCACTTGCCGACGCGACTGACGCAGGCGGATCGTGTCGGCCTTCTCAAGGAAGCGGTACTCCTGCGTCGCGGCATAGGCCTCGCGCGCCACGCTCGCCGCGGTCGATTCATCCTCGGGCGTCGCCCGCTCGAGCAGCCGGTCGATGTACCGGATGATGTTCGGCCGGTCGAGCTTGTTGAGCTCGTAGTCCGCCTTGGCGGCGACGATCAGACGGTCCAGCGTCTCTTCGGTCTTGACGACGCGCTGCTCTTCGTCGAGCCGCTGCTGCCTGGCGGCGTCGCGGATGTTGGCGCGGAACCCGCCCTCGCTGGTGTTATCGAAGCCCCCCTTGGTCATCGTGCTCTCGGCGGAGATGTTCCGGATGAGAGCGCCCAGGCGCGCATCGGTCGGGTCGACGCGCAACGCGGCTTCGCCCGCCTCGACCGCGAGGTCGTACTTCTCGAACTTGCGCATCGCCTCCATGATGGCGACGAAGTGCTCCTTGCGGGGCTTCTTCTCTTTGCCGGCAGCGCCCAGGGCCCGCGGCGCGATCCACACCGCCGCCCCCTGAAGCCCGAGCAGCGCCGCGCCCTCGATCGCCTTGACGGCGTAGGACGCCTCCGCGGGGTGCACGCCCCACTCCAGGAGCGAGCGGAGGTACTTCTCGAGCTCGCCCTTGCCCTCGACCGCGCTCAGGACGTCTTTGGGCACACCCTTCCCGCCGGCGCCGAGGAACCCGGCGACCGACTTGAAGAAGCCCTCCAGGCCTTGCATGCTGGTGGGGTCCTGGCGCAGCCCGCCCAGCCACAGGCGCATGGCGTAGTCGAAGCTCCCCGTTTCATGGGCGGTGACGGCCCGCTCAAAGAACCGGGTCGCCCGATCGGGAGAGAAGGTCATCGGCGCCGGCGCGGGCTCCGAGCCGCCGGGGCTCGATGCGCCCGACGCGCCTTCACCCTGCGACTTCTTGTCCGAGTCGCCTTTCTTCCACGGAAAGATCGCCAACGCAAACTCCTTGCAGCGGGTCGGAACAGTGTTCGGCGTGACCGACCCGCGGGGTGCGAATCGTACAGAAAAGAGGCGGAGTCGGTCAACGTTGGGGAACTAGACTTGATGCATGGCCCGAACAGGCGCCCGTAACTCGAATTCTCGGACGACCGGGGGCGCACCGCGCCCGCCGTTCGGCCCGCCGCCCGGGAGCATTGTTGACCCGTTGTCGCTGCGCATCGTGAACTACCCGGACCCGGTCCTGCTGCACAAAGCGATGCCTATCACCGGCTTCGGGCCCGAGGTTGAGGCGGTCGCACGCCGGATGGTCGACCTGATGTTCGAGGCCGAGGGGATCGGGCTCGCCGCACCACAGGTGGGTCTGCCGTGGCGGCTGTTTGTGTGCCACGTGCCCGCGTACCAGCCGGACCCCAAGCAGACCGAGGGTGAACGCGTCCCGGCGCGATCGCCGGACGACACCCCCCCCACCGCGACTCGCGCCCCGCGGGTGTACATCAACCCGACGATCTCCGGGTTTGCCGGGCCGCTACTCCCGTACGAAGAGGGCTGCCTCTCGCTGCCCGATATCACGGGCGAAGTTCTTCGGCCCGAGCGGGCGACGATCCGGGCGTTCGACGAACAGGGACGGGAGTTCACGCAGGAGGGCGCCGGCTTGCTCGCGCGCTGTTGGCAGCACGAGCTCGACCACCTGGAGGGCGTGCTGATCCTCAGCCGCATGAGCCAGGTTTCCCGCATGAAGGCTCGCGGCGCGGTGCGCGACCTGGAGAAGCGGGCCGCGCGCTGAGCCGCACTTTCGCGCGCTCAACGCCCCGCGAGAGCGAGCACGCCGTCGATGTAGTCGCGGTGATTGGCGCAGCGCGGGCACTTGTGCTGCCCGCCGAGCTTGCCGCGAGACTGCATCCAACGGTGGATGGTCCCGAGCGGAAGGATGGAAACTGTCGGCGGGGCCATGCCGACGTCGTCGGTGCGCTTGGTCGTGTAGTCGACGTTCTGGACCTTGATCGCGTCGTCGAACGCGCGGGCGAGGTCGGCCAGCGCCGCGGCGGAGAGGTGTGCCGCCGTGCCATCGGCGTTGCCCACCTCCAGCGCCAGTTCGAGCCCGGCGCGCCTCCCGCCCTGCGGATAGACCGGAGCGGCTGTGAACTCGCCGATACTCAGCCCGGCCCGCTCGAGACCGACCGCCGCCTTTGCGACCGCGTTCTCGATGTGCTCGACGATGATGTTCTCGCCGAAGGCGTTGATGAAGTGCCGGTGGCGTCCGACGATGCGCAATCGGCACGGACCGGGGCCGAACCCCGCGCGGGCGTCCCACCCGCCTCTCCCCGTCAGGTCGCGCGGGACCGTGTCGAACTCCACGACGTCGCCGATCACGTAGCGGAAGAGGCCCGCGCAGGTCGTCATCGTGACCACGTAGCGAACGCCGGGCTCGACGGTCTCGCACGTGAACGCTCGTCCGCGTCCGCCGGCGGTATCGCCGCGGAGTGCGGCGTCGATCTCGTCGAGAGGGATGAACTCGTAGAAGTTCCCGACGTCGGCGAGCAGGCGCAGGCCCGGGTCGTTGCGCGTGTCCTGCAGCGCGATGAAGCCCTCGCTCGCCGGGTAGAGCTCGAGCCGGAAGGGGATGTCGGGCCCGTCGGGCGAGCCGCTGTATCGCTGGCGCACCCGCGCCTCGAAGGGCGCGTACTTGACCCCGCCGTGCACGAAGAGCGTGAGGTTCGGCCAGACCTTGTCGATCGCGTCGCCCGGACCGATGCGCCCGCGCTCACGAGCCAGTTCGAGCACGCGGTCCATGAGCACCAGCGCCCAGGAAGGCATGCCGTTGATCATGCGGATGTCCTGGTCGAGGCACTGGCGGGCCATCGCCTCGATCTTGCTGGGCCAGTGGCTCATCAGCGCGATCGACGGGCCGGGGGCGTAGATCTCGGAGATCGGCCATCGGATCAGCGGCGTGACGATGCCCGAGAGGTCGCCGGTGCGGACCCCGTGCGGGTTGACCGTCAGGTCGGTCGAACCGCCGAGAAACAGCACCTTGCCGCCCATGACGAACGGGAGGGACACGCCGAAGCGCGTGGCGTGCGCGAAGATGTCGAGAGCGGAGCGGTAGTTGCTCCGGAGCATCTCGCGCGTGACGGGAATGTACTTGTCGCCGGCGGTGGTTCCGCTGGTCTGGGCGTAGTCCATGACCAAGCCCGGCCAGAGCACGTCGGGCTCGCCGCCGTCGCGCATGCGGTTGATGAGCGCGCGGTAGCCCTCGTAGTCGGCGACAGGCACGCTCGCGCGGAACGCGTCCACGATGTCGCGGTCGGTGCACCGGGCGATGCGGGCGAACCCGCGCTCACGACCGAAGACGGTGTGCGAAGCGTGTTCGAGCAGGCGACGCAGTTGCGCCCGCTGCAAGGCCGCGGTGTGGTCGCGCCAGTAGCGCAGGTCCGAGAGTTTGCGGGTGCGTCCTTGGAGACGCACGCGCAGTCCCGAGCCGATGACGCTCGTCCATCGGTTGTGCGTCGGCATGGCGGGGCCAGAGTAGACGGCGGAAGCGATCGACATGGTGGAAACCGAGTGTTCCCGGTCGAGCGGATTTCCGGGCCGGAGCGTCGCTCAACGGGAACGGTGACCGATCCTCACGCGGGCGTCATCTGCGCGGGAGATTCGCGACGAACTGGGTGAGTTTCTGGGCGAAGCCGTCGGGG
>CALMQD010000297.1 GCA_937871415.1 uncultured Phycisphaerales bacterium
GTGAAGGCGCAATCGACCATCTGGACGGGGGGCGTGTAACCCGGGAGGGCCTCGGTCGCGGGGTCGATGTCGAGCGTGACGGTGGCGCCGATGCGGACGTCCTTGAGCGAGCGGATGGCGGCGACGACATAGCCGGTCTCGCCGGGGCTGAGCGTCGGCACGCGCACGGGCTTGGGCGTGTACTTGCCGAGTTCGGTGATCTGGAACGAGCGCCCGGTGCCCATCATGCGGATCTTGTCGCCGACCTTCAGCGCGCCGCCTTGCTCGGGGCCTTTGCCGTCCATGACGCGGACGTAGACGATCACGCCGCGGTAGTCGTCGTACTTGGCGTCGAAGATGAGGGCGCGGGTCTGGGGGACGATCGCCTTGCGGGGCGGTGGGAACTTCTCGCAGATGGCGGCGAGGAGCTGCTTGATGCCCTGGCCGGTCTTGGCGGAGACGTAGATGCAGTCCTCGGCGGGGATTCCCAGGACCTGCTCGACCTCCATGGCCATGTCGTCGGGGCGTGCGGAGGGGAGGTCGATCTTGTTGATGACGGGGACGATGACGAGGTCTTCGTTGATGGCGAGGTAGGCGTTGACGACGGTCTGGGCCTGGACGCCCTGGGTGGCGTCGACGACGAGGATGGCGCCCTCGCAGGCCTTGAGGGCGCGCGAGACCTCGTAGTTGAAATCGACGTGCCCGGGGGTGTCGATGAAGTTGAGCATGAAGAGTTCGCCGTGCTCTTCGGCGGCGCCGGCGCCCTTGCGGGTTTTGTGGGCGTCGGGCGCGGCGCCCTGGGCGCCGCTGTCGTCGATGGTCTCTTCGTACTCGGTTTCGAGGTCGTCGGCGGTGGCGCCGAGTTTGTGGCGGTGCCAGACGGTGACGGCGGAGGCCTTGATGGTGATGCCGCGCTCGCGCTCCAGGTCCATGGAGTCGAGGATCTGCTCGCGGGCCTCGCGTGGGGAGACGGCGTTGGTCGCCTGGAGGAGCCGGTCGGCGAGGGTGCTCTTGCCGTGGTCGATGTGGGCGATGATCGAGAAGTTGCGGATGTGGGGGAGATTGGAGGCGGGGTCCGTCATGGGCGGGTGATGGTAGGGGACCCGCGTGCGGACTTCGCCGCGTGGTCAGGGCGAATCCGGGCTGGCGGGGCGGGACATTTTGGAGAAGTGGTGGCGGGCGTGGAGGGTGTGGAAGCGCCGCCAGCGGGCGGCGTTCATGGGGCCCAGGAGCGGATGGAAAGGCCAGGGGCGGGCGGGGGCGCTGCCGCGAGCGCGGGCCGAGTCGGGCGTTCGGCATCGCGCCTCGAAGGCCTCGCAGGCGCGATCGAGGCGAGCCAGGGCCCGGGACAGGTCGGCGTCTGCGCCGGGGCGGACAAAGTCCGGTGCGGGGACGCCGTCGGGGAAGCGCCCGCTGAGGAGCAGGCCGGTGCGCATGAGGCGGCGCTTGAGGCGCGCGGGCGTCGAGAGGGCACGCCACCACGCGGGCGGATCGGCGGAGGGGGGCGCGGCGAGGGTGCCTTCGATCGCGAGCGCGAGGTGTTGCAGACCTGCGCGAGGGTCCACGAGCGTCCGACGGTGCGACCGGCGGCGTGCAGGCGGCGGGCTTCGTGCCCCATCCAGAGCATGGAGTTCCGCACGGGGCCGGGGGGACCGGATGGGCCGCGGGGGTGTGTCATGCAGCGGTATTCAACGCGCACGGCGGGCCGGATTCAGCGCGCGTGTGAAGATCGCACGGGCGAGGGCGGGCGCGTGGGCGGGCGCGTGTCAGGCCGCGCGTTCGTGGGCGCTCCAGCGCCAGCGGTCGAGCCAGACGGAGGCGGTGGTGCCGCGGCCGGGGCGGGAGGTGAGGGTGAGGGAGGCGCCGTGGGTCTGGAGGATGCGGTGAGCGAGGGCGAGCCCCAGGCCGGACTGGCGTCCCGCGGGCTTCTCGGAGAAGAAGGGGTCGACGGCGTGCGCGAGGGCGTGCTCGCTCATGCCTCGACCGTCGTCGGCGATCTCGATGAGCAGGCGTCCGTCGTCGAGGGGCTCGGCGCGGACTTCGACGACGGTCTTGGGGGAGGACTCGAGGGCGTTGACGACGATCTCGACGATGGCGTCGGCGAAGAGTTCCCGGTCGAGTCGCGCGGGGCCGAGCCCGTCGGGGATGGTGAGTTTCACGCCAAGGGTGGAGATGGAAGGGGCCTTGGAGGAGCGCGGGGTGCTGGCGCGGCTTTCGTCTTCGCGTGCCTGGGCCTTGGCCTTGGCGCGGGCGATGACCTGCTCGAGCATGGCCTTGACGTCGGTGGGCCCGAAGGCGGGCGCCGGGGGCGAGGCGATGCGGTTGAGGCGGTGGATCATCGTGCTGATCTTGTGAGCGGCGTCGATGATCGCCTGGGCGCCGGCGCGCTGCGACTCGGTGTCGGCGTTCTTCAGGAGCGTCTGGGCGCGCCCGGAGATGACGGCGAGGGGGGTGTTCATCTCGTGGGCGGCGCCGGAGGTCATCTCGCCCAGGCTCGCCATGGCGCGGGCCTCGGTGAGGGACTTCTGCGCGTCTTCGAGCGAGCGGTTGGCCTGCGAGAGTTCGTGGTTCAGGCGGCCCAGGCGCGCGTTGGCGCGGAGGATCGATTCGACGAGCAGTTGCTGGCTGGGCTCGTCGCCCAGGCCCAGGTCCTTGCACCGGACGCTCGTGGCCTCGTAGATCCGCGGGAGGACGTTCTCGATGCGCTCGAAGACCAGCCCGCCGACGTGCGCGATCTCGCGCAGGCGCGAATCGTCGGTCGCGGCGTGGTTGCCGGACCATCCCAGGCTCAGGCGGCGGCAGAGCGCATCGGCGACGGCGACCAGCGCGACGGCGTCCTTGTGCTGGCAGT